>NZ_JBFAKW010000006.1:10418-148096 GCF_040655955.1 Streptomyces sp. NPDC050263
CTCCCGGGGGGGGGGGGGGGGGGGGGGCGTTTGGGGGCGGGCGGCGGGGGGGGGGGTGGGGAGCGGTCCCGGGTGGGGGGGGCGCCGGCACACAGCGGCGCCGCCCCCCCCCGCCACGGCGTCCCCGTCCCCGTCCCGGACCTCGACGGCCACCCCCGCCGCCACCTCCGCACGGCCCTCGGCCGCGCCCTCGCCCTCGACGCCGGCCCCGGCCGAGCCCGTCGCCCGGGCGGCGTCCGGATCGGCGTCGTCGGCCGGGCGGATCCGGCCCGGGACCGCCTACAAGGGGGTCGCGACCTCCTACGACGTCGGCAACGGCGACGGCGCCTGCTCGTACGGGCCGACCTCCGACGTCATGACCGCGGCGATGAACACCGCCGACTACGAGACGTCGAAGGCGTGCGGCGCGTATGTGTCCGTCCGTGCGGCCGGCGGGGCGTCCGTCACCGTCCGGATCACCAACGAGTGCCCGGCGCCCTGCGAGGCCGGCCAGATCGACCTCAGCCGGCAGGCCTTCGCCAAGCTCGCGCCCCTCTCGGCCGGACGGATCCCGATCACCTGGAGCCTGCTGAGCCCGGCCGCGTCCGACCCGGTCTCGATCCGCTACAAGACCGGCTCCACCCAGTACTGGTGCGGCATCCAGGCCATCGGTCACCGCAATCCGCTGGCCCGACTGGAGGTCCGCAGCGGCGGCGCCTGGATCCGGCTCGCCCGCACCGAGTACAACTACTTCCTGTCCGAGCAGGGCAGCGGGTGCGGCGGCCCGATCCGGCTCACGGACATCTACGGGGAGCGGCTGACGATCGAGGGGATCGCCGTCCGGCCGGAGACCGTGCAGGCGACGAAGGTGCAGTTCGCCCGGCACTGACCGTGGTCGGACCATACTCGGACCATGGCTACGGATCTTCATGAGCTGCTGAGGTCGCTGCGGGTATGGGCCCCCGAGGTCACCGAGCTGCCGTCCTTCGACCCGGCGTCGGCCCCCGACGACCCCCTGACGCTCTTCACGCAGTGGTTCGCGCAGGCGGTGGCGGCCGGGCAGGCCGAGCCGCACACGATGACGCTGGCGACCTCGGACGCGGACGGTCTGCCGGACGCCCGGATCGTCATGCTGCACGGCGCCGACGCCGACGGCTGGTCCTTCGCGACCCACACCACCAGCCGCAAGGGCCGCCAGCTCGCCGCCCGCCCCCACGCGGCGCTCACCTTCTACTGGCCGGTGCAGGGCCGCCAGATCCGCGTCCGCGGCCCGGTGAGCGTGGCTTCCGCCGAGGAGGCGCGGCGGGACCTGCGCGTCCGCTCGACCGGCGCGCTCGCGGCCGCGCTGACCGGCCGCCAGAGTGAAGTGCTCGACTCGGTCGAGGAGTTGGCGAGCGCATCGGAGGAGGCGTGGGAGCGGGCGGCCCGCGAACCGGAGGCGGAGGCCTCCTCCTGGACGCTGTACCGGCTGCGCCCGGACGCGGTCGAGTTCTTCCAGGGAGACGCGCTGCGACGGCACGTACGGCTGAACTACCGCAGGCGGGGGGACGGGGAAGGGGCGGGGGAAGGGGTCGGCGGATGGTCGACGGAGCTGCTGTGGCCGTGAGTCACAGGTCTCGCATGACGAACTCGTACACCGCGAAGTCCGCCACCGGGCGGTAGCCGATCCGCTGGTAGAGGGCGTTGCTCGTCGGGTTCGCCAGGTCGGTGAAGAGGAGGACCTCCGTCGCCCCGGCGGCCGGCGCGGCACGGCTCACCTCGGCTGTCGCCGCGCCCGCATAGCCGTGGCCGCGCAGCTCGGCCGGGGTGTAGACGGGGAACACCCGCACCTGGCCGACCACCTCCGGGGTGACGCCGGCCATGGAGACGGGGGTGCCGTCCGGGGTCTCCCAGAGGGTGATTCCGCCGTAGGCGATGCGGTCGGCGGCCCAGGCGCCGGCGTCCTGGAGCCCGTCCTCGCCGACGCTCACGCAGAACTCCCGGTACCAGCGCACCAGTTGGGCGCGGTCGGCGTCGGTCGCGATACGCGGGGCGCCCGGGGGCCGCGGAGTCGGGAACACCAACTGGTCCAGTCGGTAGAGGCGTTGACGCTCAGGGTCGCCGACGGTCTCGGCGCCCGTCCGCCGCCGCCAGGCAGCCGCGAAGGCGCTCGCGGTGTCGCTCTCCGCCGCGACTCCCGACAGCCGGTGGCCCGCGGACACCAGCCGCGCGGCGAGCGCCTCGGCGTCTTCCTCGGTGAGCGGCGTGACGTTGATCGGGTAGGGCGGTGTACGGAAGAAGGCGGCCCGCACGGAGCCGTCCGCCCCCGTCAGCGTGCCGAAGAACGGGGCCTCGTCTCCGTACAGCCGCAGCCCCCTTCGCCGCAGGCCCGCCGTCACCGTCAGCGCGACCGTGTGCAGATCCGGGCGGGAGGCCAGGAAGCCGCCTGCCCGGTCGAGGAAGCCGTCGAGGTCCTGAGTGAGCTGCCAGCCGTCGGTGCCGTCAGGGCCGTGGGAGTCTTGAGGATCTTCAGGGCTCATGCCCCTCATGCTCACGCAGGGCCCGCCCCGGCCGCCGCTGAATTACGGCGCCTCCGGCTCCGGGTCCGCCGCCAGGCGTGCATGGCTGTGGACGTCGCGGTACGCGTCCCTGCGGCCCGCCTCCCACATCGCGCCCCGCAGCGTGCCCTCGTACGGGAAACCGCACCGCTCGGCGATCCGGCACGAGGCCTCGTGCCCCAGGGCGTGGCCCAACTCCAGCCGGTGCAGTCCGACTTCGTCGAACGCCCAGCGCGCCGCGAGCAGCAGGGACCGGGTGGCCACCCGCCCGCCACGGGCCTCGGGCAGCACCCAGTAGCCGACGACGCCCGACCTCCGGATCCGGTCGATGGCGTTCACGGCCACCGAGCCGAGGATCGTGCCGTCCGCCGCGTCGGTCACGCAGAAGGGCGCGCTGCCGCCCGCGGCCACGTCCATCGCCTTCGCCCGCAGCGACTCCCGCGCGCCCTCGGCGTCCGTGATCGTCCTCAGCGGTGTGTTCCAGCGCAGAAACTCCGGCTCGACGTGCGCCCGCAGCCACGCGTCGACGTCCTCGGCGGACTCCGGATCCCAGAAACGAAGACGGAGGCCATGCCCGTCGAGAACGTGAGAGCCGTCGAAGCCCGTACCGGGCCGTGCGGAAGAGGACTCGTGGATGCCCGTCATCCGAACATTCAACACCCGCACACACCCACACGCCCCGCACACCCGTTCGCGAGACCGGCATGCGAAACGTCACACCGGGACGCGAAAGGCCACGTGGCCAACGGAGTCAGGGACGATCTGTGACGCGAGGGCGCGCCGTCCCCGCGAACGTGATCCAGCAGGTGTCGCGGAAACGTGTGGCCATGACGTCGAAAGTCAGCCCACCGCCACGATCCGTCGCCGCGCTCACCCGAAAGAGACTTCGTCCGCCCGGAACACCGGCGCCCCCTCCCGGAAAGCGACCGTCAGCTCCATTCCCGCCCGTAGGTCGCCCTGTCCTGTGCCGAGCGCGCCGATCAGCTCCGTGGACATCCGCGGGCCCTCCGCCAGGTCGACGACCGCCGCGATGTACGGCGTCCGCTCGCCGAAGGGCGGGAGGTCGTTGCGGTGGACGACGGACCAGGTGTAGAGGGTGGCCCGGCCGCTCGCCTCCTCCCAGGTGACGTCCTCGCTCCAGCAGTGCGGGCAGAACTCCCGGGGGTAGTGGTGGGGCCGGGCGCAGGCGCCGCAGCGGCGGATCAGCAGGCGGCCCTCGGCGGCCGCGTCCCAGTACGTACGGGTGAAGGCGTCCACCTCGGGGAGGTCGAAACGCGCGTCCGCGCCCATCAGATCGACCGCCCCGCGTCCAGCCGGCTGGCATCCATGCATCTGACGGTACGTCAGATACCGCCGTTCCGGGAACCCGGATCCAGGGACCGAATCCGGGAACTCCAGGTATTTCGCATGAGGGATTCCTTTGCGTTCGCCATGAAGGTGTGCGTCGCCCGTGAATGTCCCGCATATCGTCACCGACGCCGTCCGCACGCGACGCCTGGCCCGAGCGCACCTGGGCCAGGCGTCGCACCCTTTCCGCCTGTCCGCCTTTGCGCCTGTCCGCCCTTCCGCCTTTTCCGCCTTTTCCGCCGGACCGACTACGCGACGTCTTCCGCACAACCAGGTGAGGTACGTCACCGGTCCCACCCACATCTCCCCCACGCGTGATCGATCCGCAACCAATTCCCCTCTTGACCGAGACCCATCAACCGTCCGCGTGATTACGCTCGCGCGCATGGAAGACTCCGCACCGCGCCCCACCCCTCAGGCGATCACCACCGCGAACCCCGCCGACCGCCCCGTCTACGTCATCGGCGGCGGCCCCGGCGGTCTCGCCACCGCGTACGCGCTGCGTGCCCAGGGCGTTCGCGCGGTCGTCGTGGAGAAGGCCGACGGGGTCGGCGCGTCCTGGCGGGGCCACTACGACCGGCTGCATCTGCACACCACCCGTCGGCTCTCCGCCCTCCCGGGGCTGAAGATGCCGCGCCGCTTCGGGCGGTGGGTGGCCCGCGACAACATGGTGCGCTACCTGGAGAAGTACGCCGAGGTGCACGAGCTGGAGCTCGTCACCGGCGTCGAGGTGTCCCGGATCGAGCGCGGCCCCGACGGCGTCGGCTGGCTGCTGCACGCCACCGGCGGCCGCGAGCTCACCGGCTCGGCGGTGGTCGTCGCCACCGGCTGCAACCACACCCCGTACCTGCCGGACTGGCCCGGCCGCGAGACGTTCACGGGTGAGTTCACGCACGCCTCCGGTTACCGGACGGGCAAGGACTACGCCGGCCGGGACGTCCTCGTCGTCGGCGTCGGCAACACCGGCGCCGAGATCGCCGTCGACCTGGTGGAGAGCGGTGCGGCCCGGGTGCGGCTGTCCGTGCGCACGGCCCCGCACATCGTGCGCCGTTCGACGGCCGGGTGGGCCGCCCAGTACACGGCCGTCCTGGTCCGGCGGCTGCCGGTGCGCCTCGTCGACCGGCTCGCGCGGCCGATGGCCAAGCTGAGCGTGCCGGACCTGTCGGCGCACGGCCTGCCCCGCCCCGACAGCGGCCTCTGCTCCCGGGTGAAGGAGGGCGCGATCCCGGTGCAGGACGTCGGCCTCATCGACGCCGTGCGCAAGGGCAAGGTGGAGATCGTCGCCGCCGTGGAGGGCTTCGAGGACGGCGGGAAGGTCGTCCTCGCCGACGGCTCCCGGATCTCGCCGGACGCCGTCGTCGCCGCCACCGGATACGTCCGCGCCCTGGAGGGCCTGGTCGGCGATCTCGGCGTGCTCGACGACCGGGGCAGACCCGTCGCGCACGGCGCCCGCGCCCCGAAGGACGCCCCCGGCCTGTACTTCACCGGCTTCACCACCCCGATCAGCGGCACGCTCCGCGAGCTGGCGATCGACGCGGAGAAGATCGCGAAGGCGGTCCGCAAGGCTTCGGACCGTCAACTGCGGTAATTCCGCTGCCTGTTACACGCGTGTCAGATGTGACGAGAGAAGTGACGGGAGATGTCACGAGAGCGTTGTCGTGCACCCTCGCACGGAGCCAGAATGTGAGCCCTGTTCACCTTTCCCGCTCCGCCCCCTCTCCAGGAGGACGCACGTGGCAAGTGAAAGTCAGCTCTCCCGCCGCTCCCTGCTCGGCCGCGGCGCGGCCGTGGCCGCCGGCGCGACCGCCCTCACCGCGACCGCCGCCGGCCCGGCCGCCGCGGCCGCCACCCGGGACGTGGACGTCGCCGTCGTGGGCGCCGGACTCGCCGGCCTCACCGCGGCCCGCGACCTGGTCGCCGCCGGCCGGACGGTCGCCGTCCTGGAGGCCCGCGACCGCGTGGGCGGCCGGGTGGTGAACCTGGCGCTGGCGAACGGCGGGGTCACGGAGGGCGGCGGCGAGTTCATCGGCCCCACCCAGGACCGGATGAAGGCGCTCGCCGACTCCCTCGGGGTGGCCACCTTCGCCACCTACAACACCGGCAAGAACCTCCTCTACAAGGACGGCAAGAAAACCCCGTACGCCACCGACGGCCTGCTCGGCTCCGTCCCGCCCATCGACGTGGCCGGGCTGGCCAACGCCGCGATCGTGCAGGCCTCGCTGGACGACATGGCCAAGACGGTGCCGGTCGACGCGCCCTGGACCGCCCCCAAGGCGGCCGAGTGGGACAAGCAGACCTTCGAGACCTGGCTGAACGCCAACGCGGTGGTCCCGTCGGCGAAGTTCCTCCTCGACGTGGCCTGCACCTCGATCTTCTCGGCCGAACCGCGCGAACTCTCCCTGCTCTTCGTGCTGTTCTACATCGCCGCCGCCGGCAACGCGTCGACGCCCGGCACCCTGGAACGCCTCACCGAGACCGCGAACGGCGCCCAGGAACTGCGCTTCGTCGGCGGCTCGCAGCTGGTCCCGATCAAGCTCGCCGCCACGCTCGGCGACCGGGTGGTGCTGAACGCGCCGGTGCGCACGATCGCCAAGTCCGGCAGCAAGTACGTCGTGACGGCCGACGGCGTCACCGTCACCGCCAAGCGGGTCGTCGTCGCCGTACCGCCGCCGCTCGCCGCCCGCATCACGTACGACCCGCTGCTGCCCGCCGCCCGCGACCAGCTCACCCAGCGTCTGCCGATGGCGTCGGTCGGCAAGGCGATCGCGATCTACGACACCCCGTTCTGGCGGGCCGACGGCCTCAACGGGCAGGTCGTCAGCGACACCGGCGTGGTCAGCTCCACGTTCGACAACTCCCCGCCGGACGCCTCCTACGGCGCGCTGATGGGCTTCATCGAGGCCGACGAGGCCCGGGCGTACGACGCGGCGAGCGAGGCGGAGGTCAAGCGGGCCGTCCTGAAGGACTACGTGACGTACTTCGGCGAGAAAGCGGCCTCCCCCACGTCCTTCGTCCTGCAACGCTGGAACAACGAGGCCTACAGCCGCGGCGGCCCGGTCTCCATCGCCGCACCCGGCGTCCTGACCCAGTACGGACCGGCCCTGCGCACGCCCGTCGGCGGCATCCACTGGGCGGGGACGGAGACGTCCGTCTACTGGATGGGCTTCATGGACGGAGCGGTGCGGTCGGGCGAGCGGGTGGCGAAGGAGGTCCTCGCGGTCCTGTAACCGTTCATTCAGTCGCTCATTTCTCGCTGCACGCCCATTCCTGACATCCCGTCAGCTATGTAATCTGACAGAGCGTCAGTTACTTGGCGGTCACACCTGACGGTCATGCATGGCAGTCCCACACGGCAGTCACACAGGAGCGGGCGGACCGATGCTTGGATCAACCCACGGCACCCTCACCACCGACTCCCGCCGGGCCCGCGTCATCGCGTGCGGCGAGCAGCCCGGCCCCGCCGTCCACGGCCGGCCGGCCGAGGCGGACGACCTCGACGTCGGCGGACGTCCGCTCTACGCGGACGTCCCCGACCTGGACCGGTTCTTCCGCCCCGAGTCGGTCGCGGTCGTCGGCGCCTCGGACGCCGAAGGACGCCCGAACACCGGTGTCACCCGGCAACTGGTGAGCTGGGCCGAGCGGGTGGGGGCACGGCTGCACCCCGTGCACCCCACCCGCGAGACCGTTTTCGGCCTCCCCTGCTTCCCTGCCGTCGGCGACCTGCCCGAACAGGTGGACCTGGCCGTCCTGTTGGTGGCGGACCCACTGCCCGTGATCGAGCAACTCGCCGAGACCAAGGTGAAGTTCGCGGTCGTCTTCGCCTCCGGGTTCGCGGAGACCGGCGAGGAGGGCGCGGCCGCGCAGGCCCGGCTCGCGGCGGCCGTGGCGCGCTCGGGCGTCCGCCTCCTCGGCCCCAACACCAACCTCAACGCGTTCGAGAGGTTCCGCGACGACCTCACCGGCCCGTCGATCGCGCTGATCACCCAGTCCGGCCACCAGGGCCGCCCGGTCTTCGCCCTCCAGGAGCTCGGCGTCCGCCTCTCCCACTGGGCGCCGACCGGCAACGAGGCCGACCTGGAGACCGCCGACTTCCTCTCCTACTTCGCCGAACGCCCCGAGGTCGGCGCGATCGCCTGCTATGTGGAGGGCCTCAAGGACGGCCGCTCCTTCCTCCTCGCCGCCGACCGGGCCGCCCGCCGCGGGGTGCCGGTCGTCGCGGTCAAGGTGGGCCGCACCGAGACCGGCGCCCGCACCGCCGCCTCCCACACCGGCAAGCTGACCGGCGCGGACGAGGTCGTCGACGCCGCGATGCGCCAGTACGGCGTGATCCGCGTCGACGGCCTGGACGAGCTCCAGGACACGGCGACCCTGTTGGCGCGGGCCCGGCCCCCGCAGGCGGACGGCGTCGTCGTCTACTCGATCTCCGGCGGCACCGGCGCCCACGCGGCCGACCTGGCGACGACGGCGGGCCTGCGTCTGCCGGTCCTGTCGACGGCCAAACAGGCCGAACTGCACCAGTGGATCCCCGAGTACCTGAACGTGGCCAACCCGGTCGACAACGGAGGCCACCCGGTCGGCGACCGGCGCGGTCGCAAGATCATCGACGCGATCCTCGACGACCCGGCCGTCGGCGTCCTGATCTGCCCGATCACCGGCCCGTTCCCGCCCCTCAGCGACCGTCTCGTCCAGGACCTGGTGGACGCGGCGGAGCAGACGGACAAGCTGGTGTGCGTGATCTGGGGCTCCCCGGTGGGCACCGAACCCGCCTACCGGGACGTGCTGTTGGGCTCCTCCCGGGTGGTCACCTTCCGCACCCTCGCCAACTGCATCACGGCCGTCCGCGCCCACCTCGACCACCACCGCTTCGTCAGCGACTACCGCTCCCCCTTCGACGAGGCCCCGCGCACGCTCTCCCCGTCCTTCCGCAAGGCGCAGCTCCTGATGCGGCCCGGACAGCAGCTGAGCGAGCACGCGGCGAAGCAACTACTGCGCGCGTACGGCATCCGGGTCCCGCGCGAGCAGCTGGTGACCAGCGCGGCGGCGGCCGTCCGGGCGGCGGGGCTGGTCGGCTACCCGGTGGTGATGAAGGCGTCCGGCGCGCAGATCGCCCACAAGACCGAACTGGGCCTGGTGAAGATCGGCCTGACCTCGGCCAGCCAGGTCCGCGACGCCTACCGCGAGTTGACCGACATCGCCCGCTACGAGGGCGTGGACCTGGACGGCGTCCTGGTCTGCCAGATGGTGGAGCGGGGCGTGGAGATGGTCGTCGGCGTCACGCACGACGACCTCTTCGGGCCGACGGTCACGGTCGGCCTCGGCGGAGTCCTGGTGGAGGTCCTGCGGGACGCGGCCGTGCGGGTGCCCCCCTTCGGCGAGGACCAGGCCCGCGACATGCTCGCCGAGCTCCGCGGCCACGCCCTGCTGGACGGCGTCCGCGGCCGCCCTCCGGCCGATGTGGACGCCCTGGTCGAGGTCGTCCTGCGCGTCCAGCGCATGGCCCTGGAACTGGACGACACCCTCGCCGAGCTGGACATCAACCCGCTGGTGGTACTGCCCTGGGGCCAGGGGGCGGTGGCGCTGGACGCGCTGGCGGTGTGCCGGTGACGATCGCCTCGGAAGGGAGCCCGACCGTGCCCTCGCCCTCGCCCTCCATAGAGATCACGACCGACCACCACGTCACGCACCTCGCCCTCAACCGCCCCGAGACCCTCAACGCCCTCACGCCCGAGGCCCGCGACCGCCTGATCGACCTCCTCACCGCGGCCTCCGCCGACCCGGACGTACGCGCGGTGATCCTGACCGGCACCGGCCGCGGTTTCTGCGCGGGCGCGGACCTGCGGGGCTCGGGCGGCGCGACGGGCGAACGAATCGCCGGAGACGTGTCCCGCACCCTCCGCGAAGGCGCCCAGCGCCTGATCGCCGCCGTCCTCGACTGCGAGAAACCGGTCATAGCCGCCGTGAACGGCACGGCGGCCGGCCTCGGCGCGCATCTCGCCCTCGCCTGCGACCTCGTCCTGGCCGCCGAATCGGCCCGCTTCTTCGAGGTGTTCGTCCGCCGCGGCCTGGTCCCGGACGGCGGTGGCGCCTACCTCCTCCCCCGCCTGATCGGCCCGCACCGCGCCAAGGAGCTGATGTTCTTCGGCGACGCGCTGACCGCACCGGACGCCGAACGCCTGGGCCTGGTCAACCGGGTCGTCCCGGACGGGGAGTTGACGAAGGTGACCCACGAGTGGGCGACCCGCCTCGCCGCAGGCCCCACCCGAGCCCTGGCCCTCACCAAACACCTGGTCAACGCCTCCCTGGACACCGACCGCTCCACCGCCTTCGCCGCCGAGGCCGCCGCCCAGGAGATCAACATGACGACGGCGGACGCGAGGGAGGGCGTGGCAAGCTTCGTGGAACGCCGCGAGGCCCACTTCCGGGGCCGGTGACCCTCACAACTCGACAGCCGGGGTCAGAATCCACAACTCCCCGACGTCCGGATCCCCGAAGATCACGAACAGCTCGGGCGCACGGTCCGCCCCACCGATCCGCCAGGACACCTCGTCCCCGCAGCGACTGGCAGTGCCGCTGCCGTCGCCGAGCCGCACCAGGACCTTGTCCCGCCTGTCGGACTCACGGTCCGCGCCGAAGACCCAGGTCCCGGTCCCCTCGCACACGGCCTCGGCCTCGCCCGCCCCGTACTCGAACTCGGCGTCGCCGTCGCCGTCGCCCTCGGCGGGCATGTTCGTCAGCTCGGCGCGCCCACCCGGGAACAGCCTCAGCTCCGCCCCGCCCGCGCCGCGCCAGACGCCGGCGACCTGGGCAGCGGACAGCCGGGGAGGCTCGTACTCCTCGACAAGGCCCGTGGCCGAGGCCAGCAGCCCGCCCAGGAAGGCGAGCACGAACAGGACGATGGAGCCCGCCCCCGCGCCCAGCCATACACCCCAGGCGCCCCACTCGCGTCCGCGCGTGTACGCCATCGCGAGGACCGGCAGGACACCGAGCGCCGCGAGGACGAGGGCCGGGGTGACGAACGGCCAGCCCCATGCGGCGGTGCCCACGGCGGCCCATACGACGGCGATCAGCACGGCGGCGGTCAGGTGCCGGACCCAGCGCGGCCACGGGATCCGGCCGTGCGTGAGCTCGGCGAGGGCGGCGGCGGGCAGGGTCTGCGCCCAGGCCTGCAGCAACCCGAGGACCGGCAGGCACACGGGCGCGACGAGGACCACGAAGATCATTCCCAGGGCGTTGCAGCCACGGCCGTACCGGTCGTCGGACAAGTCCCCGATCCACCAGAGCAGCCAGGCCGAGGGGAGCTGTGCCGCTCCCACCGCGACGGCCGCGATCACGTCGGTGCCGGCCCGCTGGCCCATTCGCGTGCACATGTCACCCCACCCCATGGCGGCAGCGTACGTGTGCACGTCGGAGCCCCTCGCACCCCTTCCTTTCTGACATACCGTCAGCTTCAATGAGGACATGATGGGACACGCAGGGATGGCGGCCGCGGCCGTCCGTTACCTCAGGACGGACCGCCCGGTCGAACCGCTGCCCCGCCCCGAACTGCGCTGCGTCCGTGAGGACGAGCGGGCCCCCGTCGACCAGGGCGAGTTCCGGCGGGTGCTGGGCAGTTTCGCGTCGGGGGTGACGATCGTGACGGCTCCCGCTGTCGCGGGTGAGGATCGCGGTCCCGCCGGCTTCGCCTGCCAGTCCTTCTCCTCCCTCTCCCTCGACCCGCCCCTGGTCGCCTTCATGGTCGGCCGCACATCGACGACCTGGCCGCGCATCGCCCGCGCGGGCGCGTTCTGCGTGAACGTCCTGAGCGCGGCCCAAGGCCCGCTCTGCCGCGCCTTCGCGGCGAGCGGCACGGACAAGTTCGCGGGCGTCGACCACAACCCGGCCCCGGTGTCGGGCGCGCCCCGCCTCGCGGGCACGCTCGCGTGGATCGACTGCACGATCCACGCGGTCCACACGGGCGGCGACCACCTCATCGTCGTAGGCAGGGTGGACGCCCTGGGGACGAGCCCGGACGAGGACGACGCCCTCCCGCTCCTCTTCCACAAGGGAAGGTTCCTCTGACGGACCTCGCCCACCGAGTCACCGAGTCACCTCACGTATTCGACGACCTGCATCATGCCTTCGTCGCCGTGCTGAAGCTGGTGGCAGTGCAGCATCGAGCGGCCGGTGAAGTCCTCGGCGCGCAGCCGGAAGGCGATCGTGCCGTGGGGCGGGATGCTGACGGTGTCGTGCCAGACGGGCGTGGCCAGCGGGCGGTTGTCGACGGCGGTGAGCAGGAAGTGGTTGGTGTGCAGGTGGAAAGGGTGATGGCTGTGACTGCGGGAGTCGTTGGCGACCGTCCACTCCTCGACCTCGCCCAGCCGGATGCGCTGGTTGACGAAGTCGGGTGCGAAGCGGCCCCAGGCGAGATCGCTGCGGCCGGCGCGGGGGTCGGCGGGCGGGGTCTCGCCGTCGCCGAGGATGCGGTGGGCGTTCAGAAAGGCGCCTGACAGGACGTTCTGGTAGCTGCGGAAGGTCAGCGCGCGGGTGCGCGTGGGCGCGGGCAGACTGGTGGGCCGGCCGGGCAGTCCGGTCGGCAGCGACATAGAGCGGGCGGCGCCGGTGACGACCATCGTCAGCAGGGGCTGAGTGACGTCCCCGGCGATCAACCTGTAGGTGCCGGGCTCGCCGCCGCGGACGAGCAGGTCGGCACGTCCGCCCATCGGGAGGGTCAGTCCGGTGACGGCGACGGGGCTCATGAAGGTGATGCCGTCGCAGGCGATCTGGTGCATCTCGTGCCCGCCCAGGCTGAGGAAGTGAGCGGTGACCGGCCCGGCGTTGACGACCCGCCAGCGCTGGACCTCCCCCGGGGCGATGGTCAGCACGGGGTTCTTCGCGCCGTTGACCAGGAACGTCGAGGGGAGGGCGTCGTAAGTGCCCTCCGACGTCAGATCCGGTACCCGCCCGGCGGCAGCTTCAACTCATTGATGCAGACGACGTCCTTGGCGGCGGCGATCTCGGGCACCTGGTCGACGTCGCCCTCGACGATGACGACCCCGGCCATGCCGCTCAGCAGCTGGGTCGTGGTGGACCCGTGCTGATGCGGGTGGTACCAGAAGGTCCCGGCCGGATGATCGGCGGGCACGGCGACGCTGCTGAGATAGGCGGCGGTCTCCCCGCCCTCCGAGCCCGCCCCGCCCGCCGCGGCGGGCTCGAAGGCACGGTAGACGTTGTCCGCGTCCCCCGTGGGATCGCCGTGCATACCGTGCGTGTGCAGGTTGAAGGTGTTGAAGTGATGCGGCACGTTGACGTCCGCGTGCATCCCCGCGGTGTTCGGCGGCAGCGCGTTGACCTGCGTGATCTCCAGAGAGTCCCCGGCCCGGACCCGCAAGGTGGGCCCGGGCACCGCCCTTCGTAGGCCCGTGTGACGACACTGCCCACCCCGGGCAGCCCAACCGAACGCTCAACCGGGTGACCAGCCGCCCGGCCTCCCCGGACGCCCGCCGAACCTCCGGCTGCGGAAACCCACCGTCACCCCGCACCCCCGCCACGGCACGCGCCCCCGCCCCGACACCGACGACAGCCGCCCCGGCGACAACCGGCAGACACTTCAGCACACCACGACGACCCAGCGACGTCATGAACCACCTCTTCGGACCGCCAGCCTCATCACGCTATGTAGCAATACAGTACGCGGAGCAGTCACAAGTAGGTCTAAAACGGATGCCCACAACGTGTGCCGCCGGAGACGGGTCGAACAGGGGCGCCGCCCTCAGGCCACCGCCGGCCCAGGAGCAGCCGGGGTTCGGCGGATCACCAGTGCCATCAGCGCCGCCGCCGCGCACAGCGCGCCCGAGGCGTACCAGACCAGGTCGTAGGAGCCGAAGGTGTCGCGGGCGAAGCCGCCGAGGAAGGCGATCAGGGCCGCGCCGACCTGGTGGGAGGCCAGGACCCAGCCGAAGACGATGGCGCTGTCCTCGCCGTAGTGCTCGCGGCACAGGGCCAGGGTGGGCGGGACGGTGGCGACCCAGTCGAGGCCGTAGAAGACGATGAAGAAGATCATCGGGGGGTGGACGGTCGGGGCGAGCAGCATGGGGAGGAAGAGGAGCGAGATGCCGCGCAGCGCGTAGTACACCGCCAGCAGCCGGCGCGCGTCGAAGCGGTCGGTGAACCAGCCGGAGGCGATCGTGCCGACGACGTCGAAGACGCCGATGACCGCGAGGAGCGAGGCCGCGGCGGTGGCCGGCATGCCGTGGTCGTGGGCCGCGGGCACGAAGTGGGTCTGGACCAGGCCGTTCGTCGAGGCGCCGCAGATCGCGAAGGTGCCGGCCAGCAGCCAGAAGGGTCCGGTTCGCACGGCCTTCAGCAGGACCCCGACCGTCCGGCGCGCGGCCCCCGGCACCGGCGCCGGCTTCGGCACGAACTCCTTCGCCCCGTACGGCTTCTGGCCCACGTCCGCCGGGTGGTCGCGCAGCAGCAGCCAGACGAAGGGGACGACGACCAGGGCGGCCAGCGCCACCGTCACCGCCGCCGGACGCCAGTCGTAGCGCGTGACGATCCAGGACAGCAGCGGCAGGAAGATCAGTTGGCCGGAGGCGGAGGCCGCGGTCAGGATGCCGCTGACCAGGCCCCGGCGCTCGGTGAACCAGCGGTTGGTGACCGTCGCGGCGAAGGCGAGCGCCATCGAGCCGGAGCCGAGGCCGACCAGCAGGCCCCAGTACAGCAGCAGTTGCCAGGCGGCCGTCATCCACACCGTCAGCAGCGATCCGGCCGAGATCACGGTCAGGGCCACGGCGACGACGCGTCGGATGCCGAAGCGGTCCATCAGGGCCGCCGCGAACGGGGCGGTGAGGCCGTAGAGCGCCAGGTTGATCGAGACCGCCGCGCCGATGGTGCCGCGCGACCAGCCGAACTCCTCGCGCAACGGTTCGATGAGCAGTCCGGGAACGGACCGGAAGGCCGCCGCGCCGATGATCGTGACGAAGGTGACGGCCGCGACGAACCAGGCGCGGTGGATGCGAAGGCGAGGACGGGTAGGGGGCTTCTGATCCTCTTTGGCTGCGGGAGCCTCGCTTGTCTGGGTCACGACATTAAGGGTGCGGTGTCCGTCTCCTCACAACGAGTGGCCCGAAGGACAGCATTCGCTAGGATCGGGCCATGCGCCTCCGTGGCCAGGAACCCCCTCCAACCGCCGCCCCCGTGCCGCACCGCGTCGCCGTCCTCGCCCTCGACGGCCTGCTCCCCTTCGAACTGGGCATCCCGCACCGCATCTTCGGCCGCCCCAAGGACGCCGCGGGACGGCGCCTGTACGAGGTCGTCACCTGCTCCGTCCGGCCGCCGGGGCCCGTCGAGACGGACGCCGACTTCGCGATCATGGTCGAGCACGGCCCGGAGACGCTGGCCACCGCCGACACCGTGATCGTCCCGGCGTCGTACGAGCTCGGGCCCGTCTTCGAGGACGGCGTCCTGACCGAGGACCTCGCCGCCGCCCTCGCCCACGTCCGGCCCGGCACCCGCCTCGCCTCCATCTGCACCGGCGTGTACGTCCTGGCCGCCGCCGGCTTCCTGGACGGCCGTCCCGCCACGACGCACTGGGCCGACGCCGACCGGCTCCAGCGGCTGTTCCCGCAGATCGAGGTCGACCCGGAGGTTCTGTTCATCGACGACGGCGACGTCCTGACCTCGGCCGGCGTCGCCGCCGGCATCGACCTGTGCCTGCACATGGTCCGCCGTGACCACGGCACCGCCGTCGCCAACGACGTCGCCCGGCGCACCGTCGTGCCGCCGCACCGCGACGGCGGCCAGGCGCAGTACATCGAGCGGCCGGTGCCGGATCCGCAGCAGGCGACCACGACGGCCGCCCGCGCGTGGGCGCTGGGCCGCCTCCACGAGCCGATCCAACTGCGCGACATGGCCGAGCAGGAGGCCATGTCGGTACGGACGTTCACCCGCCGCTTCCGCGAGGAGGTCGGCATCAGCCCCGGCCAGTGGCTCACCCAGCAGCGCGTCGAGCGGGCCCGGCACCTGCTGGAGTCCAGCGACCTGTCCGTCGACCAGATCGCCCGGGACGCCGGATTCGGCACCGCCCAGTCCATGCGCCAACACCTACAGACGGCCCTCGGAGTCACCCCGACCGCCTACCGCCGAACCTTCCGAACCTTCCGAACCGGGGACGGCGCGGAATTGGAAACCGGCGAGGCTCCGATCGGCCGGACCGGACGCCCCGGCGATGTCGGCACCCTGCTCTGACCGGGCGGCGTGCCGTGCTTCGCCCCACCAGCCGAACGCGGTCAGCGCCAGCGCCAGGCCCACCCCGGCCACGATCGCGGTCGACGGCGCCACTACCCGGAGCAGGGCCCCGGCCAGCGACCCCGTCGCCGCGTAACCCGCGCCCGCCGCCGCGTACATGACGGAGTAGCCCGCGGCCAGGGCGTTCGGCGGGAGCGCCTCGCGCAGGGACAGGTTGCGGGTGAGGATCGCCGCGGACTGGAGGATCCCGCCCAGGGCCAGCGCCGACGCGATCACCGCCGCGTGCGGTATCAGCGCGGCGATCGACACGCAGACCGACAGCCCGGCCATCAGCACCACGCTGCGGGTGCGCAGCCGCCCCGGCCAGCTCCGCAGGCCGTAGGCGAACGCGCCGAGCCCGCCGCCCACCGCCATCCCGGTCAGCAGCGGCCCGGACCAGCCGACCCCGACGCCCCGCTGTTCGAGCAGCGCCGGCAGGACGAGTTCGGCCAGCCCGAGCAACGTCAGACTGGCCGCGCCCGTGACATACACCGGCCAGGCGCCGGCCAGCACCCGCAGCCGCGCCCCGCCGCCACCGCCCCCACCGCCGGTGTCGCCCGCGCCCCAGGCGGCCGGCAGAAACCACAGGCCCGCGACCGACGACGCCATCAGCGCGGCGGCCAGCAGCAGCGGCACGCGCGGCGCGACGCCGAGGGCCAGGCCGGCGACCGCGGCCGGGGAGACGGCCCACACGCCCGCCATCAGCATCGACTCCACCGACAGCGCCTGCGTCGCCGCACGCTCCGGCACCAGCGTGGTGAGCAGCGTGCGCAGCCCCCCGGTGGCGGCGGCCGGGGCGGCGCCGGCCACGAGCGCGAACACGGCGAGCACGACCGGATGCGCCCCCGGAAGTCCCCCCAGCCCCGCGAAGCCGACGGCTCCGACGGCGAGCCCGACGGCCAGGTGCAGCCGGGCGCGCTCGTGGCGCAGCCGCAGCCCGAGGACGGGAGCGCCCACGATCTCGCCGATGACGTAGACCGCCGCGAGCATCGCGCCCAGCGAGTAGCCGCCGGGGCTCTCGCGCACCAGGAACACCACGGCCAGCGGTGCCATGGCGACCGGCATACGGGCACCGACGGCGGTTAAGGTCCAGGTCAGAACCTGTTTGGTGGCGACGTCACGGTAGGTCATGACACGACCGTAGGCGGTGGCGCCGACATCGCCCCACATATTTCCCCGGCCTGTGGATAACTCCCGCCGGACCACCGGACGCCAGACCACCGGACCGCCAGACCACCGGGCCTCCGGACCGCCGAACCACCGGACCGCCGAACCACCGGACCGCCAGACCACCGGGCCTCCGGGCCGCCGAACCACCGGACCGCCAGACCACCGGACCGCCGAACCACCGGACCGCCAGACCACCGGACCACCGGACCACCGGACCGCCGAACCACCGGACCGCCAGACCACCGGACCACCGGACCACCGGACCGCCGAACCACCGGACCGCCAGACCGCCAGACCACCGGAACTTCAGAACGTCAGCACTCCCCGCGCCACCCGCCCCGCCTCCGCGTCCGCCGCCGCCTTCTCGAAGTCCTCGACGGGATAGACCTGCGTGACGAGTTCGTCGAGCAGCAGCCTGCCCTCGCGGTACAGCCCGGCGTACAGCGCGATGTCCCGCTGGGGGCGGGAGGCCCCGTAGCGGCAGCCCAGGATCGACTTGTCCAGGAACAGGGAGGAGACGCGGAACGACGCCTCGGCGGTCGCCGGCGGGACCCCGAGCAGCACCGCCTGCCCGTGCCGGTCGAGGAGGTCGATCGCGGCCCGGATCAGCTCGACCCGCCCCACGCACTCGAAGACATGGTCCGCGCCCGTCGGGAGGACGTCCCGCACGCCCTCCGCCGACGGCAGGAAGTCGGTCGCCCCGAACTGCCGGGCCATCGCCTCCTTCGCCGGGTTAGCGTCGACGGCCACGATCCGCGACGCGCCCGCGATCCGCGCCCCTTGCAGCACGTTGAGCCCGATCCCGCCCGTCCCGATGACGACGACGCTCTCCCCGTACCCCACCCGCGCGCGGTTGAGCACGGCCCCGACCCCGGTCAGCACCCCGCACCCGATCAGCGCGGCGGACGTCAGCGGGATGTCCTTCGGTATCGGCACCGCCTGCACGGCCTTCACCACCGTGCGCTCGGCGAAGGCCGAGTTGGCCGCGAACTGGTGGACCGCGCTCCCCGCGCGCGTGAACGGCTTCCGCGGCCGCCCGATGGCCTGCCGGCACATCGTCGGACGCCCGCGGTCGCACTCCGCGCAGGTACCGCAGTTGGCGAGCGTGGACAGCGCGACATGGTCCCCGGGCACGACATGCGTGACGCCCGCCCCGACCTCCGCCACCACCCCCGCGCCCTCGTGTCCGAGGACGACAGGGGCCGGGAAGGGGATCGTCCCGTCGACCACCGACAGGTCGCTGTGGCACAGCCCGGCCGCCGTGATCGCGACGAGCACCTCACCCGGCGCGGGGCCGCGCACCTCCAGATCGTCGACGACCTCGACCCGCTTCCCGTCGAACACCACGCCTCGCATCAGACGACCTCCTTGCGGTCCCTGGGCAGGCCGAGCACGCGCTCGGCGATGATCGTGCGCTGGATCTGGTCCGAGCCGCCGTAGATCGTGTCGGCCCGGGAGAACAGGAACAGGTGTTGCGCGTCGTCGAGTTCGTACGGCGAGGAGGGCGACCAGTCGGCCGGTCCGACGCTCGCCGCCGCGCCCCGCACCTGCACCGCCACCTCCCCCAGCCGCTGGTGCCAGCCCGCCCACAGCAGCTTGGCCACGCTGGGCGCGCCCGGCCCGCCCGAACCGCCCAGCGTCCGCAGCGCGTTCCACCGCATGGTGCGCAACTCGGCCCACAGCCGCACCAGCCGCTCGCGCACGACGGGGTCGTCCGCCGCGCCCGTCTCCACCGCGGTACGGACCACCCGCCCCAACTCCGCCGCGAAGCCGATCTGCTGGGCGAGGGTCGACACCCCGCGTTCGAAGCCGAGGAGGCTCATCGCGACCCGCCAGCCGTCGCCCTCCGCGCCCACGAGATGCTCCACGCGCGCGTGCGCCCCGTCGAAGAAGACCTCGTTGAACTCGCTGGTGCCGGTCAGCTGCCGGATCGGCCGCACCTCGATCCGCCCCGGCTGATCCATCGGGACGAGGAGAAAACTCAGGCCGCGATGCCGCCTCGACTCCGGGTCGGTACGGGCGAGCACGAAGCACCAGTCGGCCTCATGGGCGAGCGACGTCCAGATCTTCTGCCCCGTGATCCGATAGCCCCCCGGCGACTCCCGCACGGCCGCGGTACGCACCCCCGCGAGATCGGACCCGGCCCCGGGCTCGCTGTACCCCTGGCACCAGAGCTCCTCCCCTGCGGCGACGGGCGGCAGAAACCGCTTCTTCTGCTCATCGCCGCCGTGTGCCAGGAGAGTGGGGGCGAGGAGGTTCTCCCCTATGTGCCCGGACCGGGCCGGCGCCCCTGCCCCCGCGTACTCCTCGGCCCAGGCGACCTGCTGAGTGAGGGAGGCGGTCCGATTCCCGTACCCGCCTTCTCCCCACCCGAGCCCGATCCACCCGGCCGCTCCAAGCCTGCGTTCCCAGGCCCGACGATCGGCCGGATAAACCCCCTGCCCGGCCAGCCAGGCCCGCGCCTCGGCACGAAAGTCGTCGTCCTCACGCGCAAATCCGAAATCCACGGCACCGCCTCGAGTTGGGGCACGCTGTCCGACCTAAAGGGCGCGGGGCTGTGTCGATATGCGGCACCGCCGCGTGGGCGCGACCAGCCACGACGGCCCCGCACCCGACCTAACCCTTCTTCAGCCGAGCGGCCCGCTCCATCTCCGACAACCGCGCAAGCATCGGCATCGGATCCACCCCCACCGCCCCCGGCAACACCTGCGCGATCCGCTCGGGCGTCCAGGACCCCCCCTCCGCGTAGACCGAACGGAGTTCCTTCGGCTGCGCCCACACCGCGATCTTCGGCCCGGCGACCGTGTAGACCTGCCCCGTGACCCCCGCCTCCCGCGCCTGCTCCGACAGCAGATAGACGACGAACGCGGCCACGTCCTCCGGCTCGCCGATCTCCGCCAGCTCCATGGGCACGCCGGCGGACATCCGGGTACGCGCGACCGGCGCCACCGCGTTGGCGGTGACCCCGTACTTGTGCAGGCCGAGAGCGGCGCTCCGCACGAGCGAGATGATCCCGCCCTTCGCCGCGCTGTAGTTGGCCTGGGAGACGGATCCCTGGTGGTTGCCGCTGGTGAACCCGATCAGGGTCCCGGCCCGCTGCTGCCGCATCACCGCGGCGGCGGCCCGGAACACGGTGAACGTCCCCTTCAGATGGGTGGCGACGACCGGGTCCCACTCCTCCTCGGACATGTTGAACAGCATCCGTTCGCGCAGGATCCCGGCCACGCACACGACCCCGTCGAGCCGTCCGTACGAGGCCAGCGCCACGTCGACGACCCGCTGCCCGCCCGCCATGGTGGAGATGTCGTCGGCGACGGCGACGGCCTCGCCGCCCGCCGCCTCGATCTCCTTGACGACGGTCTCGGCGATCTCGCTCGTGGGCGCGGCCCCGTCCACGCCCACGCCGTAGTCGTTGACGACGACCCGCGCGCCCTCGGCCGCCGCGGCCAGCGCGACCGCCCGGCCGATCCCGCGTCCGGCGCCCGTCACCGCGACGACCCTGCCTGCCAAGAAGTTCCCCACGCCCGGCCCCTTCCCACGGTTTCTGACGGACCGTTAGATTTTATGTCCCGTCAACTGGGCCAGGACAAGCCCCGGGGAGGCACCGGATGTCACTGCCGGCCGAGTTCCACGACATCGCCAAGCGCGTCAACAACTGGGGGCGGTGGGGAGCCGACGACGAGATCGGCACGCTCAACCTCATCACCGACGACGTCGTCCGCGCGGCGGCGGCCGAGATCCGCACCGGCCGCCGCGTCCCGCTCGCGCTGCCGCTCAGGGAGGACGGCGTGCAGACCGGGATGATCCCGGGGCGGGTGAACCCGCTGCACGCCATGGTGCAGATCAACCAGGAGATCTTCGGCCCGGGGACGGTGGCGTGCAGCGACGACGCCGTGACCATGGGCCTCCAGGCAGGCACCCACTGGGACGCGCTGACACACGTCTCGCACTCGGGGAAGCTCTACAACGGCCGTCCGGCCGCCACCGTCACCCCGCACGGCGGCGCCGAGTTCAGCGGCATCGACAAGGCGCGGCACATCGTCTCGCGCGGGGTGCTCCTGGACGTGGCACGCGCGCGTGGCGTCGACCGCCTGGCGGGCGGACACGCCGTCACGCCGGAGGACCTGGAGGCGGCGGAGGAACTGGCCGGCACGCGTGTGCGTGCGGGCGACATCGTGCTCGTACGGACCGGGCAGGTCCAGGTCTATCTGTCGGGCGACAAGCACGCGTACGGCTATCCGTCGCCCGGGCTGTCGGTCCGGACTCCGCAGTGGTTCCACGCGCACGATGTGGCGGCGGTCGCCAACGACACCCTCACGTTCGAGATCTTTCCGCCCGAGATCGACGACCTGTGGCTGCCCGTGCACGCGCTCGATCTCGTGGAGATGGGCATGCTGCAAGGCCAGAACTGGAATCTCGAAGAGTTGTCCACAGCCTGTGGACAAGAGGGCCGCTATGCGTTCTGGCTGTCGGCGATGCCCGAGCCGTTCGTCGGCGGCACGGGAACTCCGGTGGCTCCCGTGGCCGTTCTGTAGGCACCGAGCGCCCCCGGCGACCCACCTCGGCTGGCGGCGCGCGGCTGTCCGCCCCGAGCACGGCACCGCGCACCGCCATCCGACTCCGGCGTCCCTGCCCCGTCTCCCCTCGGCCCTGAGGGAACCGACGCCGAATCGCGACCCACACTCGACAAGGGCTCCCGTCACCGAAGCCCTCGCCGTCCCCTCACGGCGAATCGCTGACCACAAGCGTGATCAAACGGACACGTGGCGTCAACACCAGAATGGGGATTTTTTACTTATGCCCTTTTTGTTATGGGCGCGCACGGAAGCACAGCCAGGCGCACCGTCCCCCTGCCCGGCCGAAACCGACAGCGCTTTCTGCGCCCGTGCCCCGCACCCTGCGAGGCATCCGCGCCCGTGCGCCGTCGGCCTGTCGGCCCGTCAGACGACCTCGTACGCGAGCCCGCCGTAGGCCGGCTCGACGGCCTCCTGCCGCACCGCCGCGCACTCGGCCGCGCGCCCGCGACCCGCCTCGCCCTCGCTCGGCCTCGCGCAGCGGTCCAGTTCGCACCAGATGCGCTTGCCCGCGCCCTCGACGCTCCAGCCCCAGCGGTCCGCGAGACCGTCGACGAGAGCCAGACCGCGCCCGCCCGTCGCCTCGTCGCCGGCGCACCGGGGCACGGGGGCCCGGTCGCTGGTGTCGGCCACCTCCAGGCGGACGACGGACGGCTCGCCCGCCCCGCCCGGACCCGCCGACCCGCCCGGCAGGGAGAGCCGCAGCACGGCCGGACAGCCGGTGTGCACCACGGCGTTGGTGACCAGTTCGGAAACGAGCAGGATCAACGTCTCGGCGAGTGGCTCCTCGTCCCCTATCCCGGACCCGACCAGGCGTGAACGGGCCCACCTCCGGGCGCGCCCCACCTCAGCGGGGTCGGGCCGGATCTCCAGCTGCACTTGAAGCACCTGCACCGCTCACACCATCCGAACCGGCGGACACATGGCCGTGCGCCACGCAAGCCACGCGAGCCGCGTGTGCACCATGACGACGAGGGCCACGATCGTAGCCATTTTCTGCATGGCCAGAACAACAGCCAGAGGCAGGGTGACGGAACGTGAATCCCTTACGAGACAGCTTGATTGACGGACAGTCACCCCAACAAGCGCTTCGGGCATATTCCAGCGCGAAGGATTACCCGTGCGGCATACTGTGCGACGCCCGCCCCGGGGAGTCGAACAGGCGGGGGACAAAAGCCCGTACGCCCTGCGAGCGGCGGCGCGCACCGCCGGATCCGGCACTACCCCAAGGGCACCACCGGCATGGCTCATGCTCGGAACCACTCGCATCCCACAGAAGGTACCGGAGCGACCCGTCGACTCCGGGCCGTGACGGGTCACGCATCGGACACAACCCGATATCGACGCTCCGTGATTCCGGTATGCCACAATCCGCGACATCCGTACGGCCGTCCGCCCGCCATCGCCGGCCGTCGCCGCAGGCAGACGCCGCCGGCGGTCGCTATCGGGCCGCCTCGGACACCAAGTCGCCCGCCAACAGTTCCTCACTCTCCGTAGTCACGCCCGCACGTCGGGTGCGCACCCAGGCACGTTTCAGCAGGAGATGGACGTCCGCCTCCCAGGTGAACCCCATGCCGCCGTGCACCTGGAGGCAGTCCCGCGCACCGCGCACGGCGGCCTCGTCGGCGAGGAGCCGGGCGGCCGCGATGTCGACGGGGTCGGCCGTGACGGCGGCCGCGTAGACCGCCGCGCGGGCCACTTCGACCCGCACCAGCAGCTCCGCGCACAGATGCTTGACCGCCTGGAAGGCTCCGATCGGCTGCCCGAACTGCTCACGCGCCCGGGCGTGTTGCACAGCCAGCTCGCACGCGCGTGTGGCGGTGCCGAGTTGCTCGGCCGCGGTGAGGAGGACGGCGACGGGATCCACGGCGTTCGCGCCCGGCGCCGCGCCCGGCACCCGGTGCAGCGGCGTCAGCGGGTCGACCGAGCGCAGCGGCACGGCCCCCTCGGCGTCCCCGCACACGACGTCCGCCGCCGCCAGCCACTCCACCAGGGAGCCGCCGTGGACGGCCGCGACGACCGTCTCGCCGTCGGCCGCGCCGGGCACGCGTCCCGCCGCGAGGTGGGTGGCGACCAGCGGCCCGGGCAGCAGGGCCCGGCCCGCCTCCTCGAAGGCCAACACCGCCTCGGGCAGCCCCAGTCCGACCCCGCCGTCCGCCTCGGGCAGCCGCAGGGCGAAGAACCCGGCCGCGCCGAGCTCCCGCCACAGCGCGCGGTCCAGCGTTCCCGGCCGGTCCACGGCGGCCCGCAGCGCCTCCCGGTCGAAGCGGCGCGCCAGCAGTTGCCGCACTCCGTCCCGCAGTGCCCGTTGATCGTCCGTCAGCTGAAAGCGCATGTCGGACCGTTCACCTCCCCTTCGGCAGCCGCAGGATCCGCTCGGCCACGATGTTCCGCTGGATCTGCGAGGTCCCGGCGGCGATGGTGTACGACAGCGAGGAGAGCCGGTCGAGGGTCCAGGGGTGGTCGAGGTCGAGCGCCTCGTCGCCCAGGACGTCGGCGGCGGCGTCGTACAGCTCCTGGCGCGCCTGCGAATACCTCAGCTTGAAGACCGAGCCCCCGACGCCGGGCAGGCCCCCCGTGGCCTCGGCCTCGCTCACGTTCCACTGGGTGAGCCGCCAGAGCGCCCGGAACTCGGCGTTGAGCAGGCCCAGCCGCCGCCGTAGGGCGGGATCGTCCCAGCGGCCGTTCCTCAGTGCCTCGTGGGCGAGTTCGCCCAGCACACGCCGACAGGCGACCACCTCGCCCACGAAGGCGGTGCCGCGTTCGAAGGACAGCGTCACCATCGTCACCCGCCAGCCGTCGTTCTCGTCCCCCACCCGGTTCGCGGCCGGCACCCGCACCTCGTCCAGGAACATCTCGGCGAACTCGGCGGACCCGGCGAGGGTGCGCAGCGGGCGGACGGTGATCCCGGGGGCGTCCATGGGCATGGCGAGCCAGGTGATGCCCTTGTGCTTGGGCGCGTCCGGGTCCGTGCGGACCAACAGTTCGCACCAGTCGGCGACTTCCGCGTGCGAGGTCCAGATCTTGGAGCCGCTCACCACGTAGTCGTCGCCGTCGCGCCACGCGCGCGTGCGCAGCGCCGCGAGGTCGGACCCCGCGTCGGGCTCGCTGAAGCCCTGGCACCAGACCTCCTCGCCGCGCAGGACGGGCGGCAGCCAGCGGGCCCGCTGCTCGGCCGTGCCCTCGGCGGCGATCGTCGGCCCGGCGTGCAGCAGTCCGACGAAACCCGCGCCCACATAGGGCGCGCCCGCGTGCTCCGTCTCCTCCAGGAAGATCAGCCGGACGGTCGGGGAGGCGTCCCAGTGGACGTCGGCGTATCCGGCGTCGTAGAGCATGCGCTGCCAGCCGAGGTCGTACGCCCTGCGGGCCGGCCAGTCGTCCGGGGACGGCTTCGGCGGCAGGCTCGGCAGCACCTTGCCGAGCCACTCCCGCAGCCGCGCCCGGAACGCGTCCTCCTCCGGGGTGTACGTGAGGTCCATGGGCGGGCCTACTTGTCGAGGTCCAGGTCGAGCATGCGGATCGCGTTGCCCCGCATCAGCTTGTAGACCGTCTCGTCGTCGAGGCCCTTCACATGGTCGAGGGCGACCTCCTTGGTGTGCGGGAAGGTCGAGTCGACGTGCGGGTAGTCGGTCTCGAAGGTCGCGTTGTCGCGCCCGACCACGTCCAGGGACGCGACGCCGTGCTTGTCGCGGAAGAAGCAGCAGAACATCTGCCGGTAGTAGTACGTGGACGGCGGCTCTGGGACGAGATCCCGGACGCCGCCCCACGCGCGGTGCTCCTCCCAGACGTCGTCGGCGCGCTCCAGGGCGTACGGGATCCAGCCCATCTGGCCCTCGGAGTAGGCGAGTTTGAGGCGCGGGAAGCGCACCAGGACGCCGCTGAACAGGTAGTCCATCATCGAGGCCATCGCGTTGTTGAACGAGAGGGACGCCTGGACGGCCGGGGGCGCGTCGGGCGAGGCGGCGGGCATCTGCGACGACGAGCCGATGTGCATGTTGACGACCGTCCCGGTCTCCTCGCACACCGCGAAGAACGGGTCCCAGTAGCCCGAGTGGATCGACGGCAGCCCGAGGTGGCTGGGGATCTCGGAGAAGGTCACCGCGCGCACCCCGCGGGCCGCGTTGCGCCGGATCTCCGCGACCGCCAGGTCGACGTCCCACAGGGGGATCAGGCACAGCGGGATCAGCCGGCCGCCGCTGCCCCCGCACCACTCCTCGACCATCCAGTCGTTGTAGGCGCGCACGCAGGCCAGTGCGACCTCCTTGTCGTGGGCCTCGGCGAAGGTCTGCCCGCAGAAGCGGGGAAAGGACGGGAAGCAGAGCGAGGCCTCGACGTGGTTGAGGTCCATGTCCGCCAGCCGGGCCTTCGGGTCCCAGCAGCCGCGCCGCATCTCCTCGCGGGTGATGCCCTCCAGCGTCATCTCGTCGCGGTCGAAGCCGACGGCGGCGATGTTGCGCTTGTACGGGAACTTCAGGTCCTCGTAGATCCACCAGTCGGTGGGCTGGCCGTCCGGATCCATCGTGATCTGGTACTTCCCGGCGACGTAGGCGAGCTCGCCGATCCCGGCGGTGAGGGGCTGCGGGCCCCGGTCGCGGTACTTGCGCGGCAGCCAGGTCGCGAAGAGGTGCGCGGGTTCGATCACGTGGTCGTCGACGCTGACGATGCGCGGCAGTTCGGTGCTCATGGCTTTCCCTCCGCCTGGCGGAACGCCAGTAATCCGATGGCAGCTATCTGATGGACCGTCAGATTCACTCTGCCCAGCAGGCTAGTCCGCGACCCCTGGACCGACAAGGCGACCGGGCTTACGCTCTGCCCAAAATCTGACTGTCCGTCAGCTACGGCAGGGGGCCGACCGTGAACGACACCGCCACCGCCCACGAGCTGAGCGCGTCCCGCACGCTCTGGGACCTGCTCGCCCGCCGCGCCGCACTCACCCCCGACCGCCGGGTCCTCCTCCAGGAGGACCGCGCGCTGACCTTCGGCGAGCTGCGCGACCGCGCCGAGCGGGTCGCGGCCGGGCTGCACGACATGGGCGTCCGCCCCGGCACGGTCGTCGCCTGGCAGCTGCCGACCCGCCTGGAGACCGCCGTCCTGTCCTTCGCGCTGGCCCGCCTCGGAGCCGTGCAGTCGCCCGTCATCCCCTTCTACCGCGACCGCGAGGTCGGCTTCGCGCTGCGCGAGTCGAAGGCGGAGTTCTTCGCGGTGCCGGGCGCCTGGCGGGGCTTCGACCACACCGAGATGGCCCGGCGGCTGGGCGCGAAGGGCGTCTTCGAGGCCTACGACGACCTGCCCGAGGGCGATCCCGCCGTGCTCCCCGCCCCGCCCGCCGACGGCGCCTCGGTGCGCTGGATCTACTGGACCTCCGGCACCACCTCCGACCCCAAGGGCGTGCTGCACACCGACCGCTCGCTGATCGCCGGCGGCTCCTGCCTCGCCCACGCGCTGCGCCTCACGGCGGACGACGTCGGCTCGATGGCGTTCCCCTACGCCCACATCGCCGGCCCCGACTACACCGTCATGCTCCTGCTGTACGGCTTCCCGGCGGTGATGTTCGAGCACTTCGCGCTGCCGGACGCGCTGGAGGGGTACCGGCGGCACGGCGTGACGGTGGCGGGCGGCTCGACGGCCTTCTACTCGATGTTCCTCGCCGAGCAGCGCAAACAGCCGCACACGCGCGTGATCCCCACGCTACGGCTGCTCGCGGGCGGCGGAGCGCCCAAGCCGCCCGAGGTGTACCACGCGGTGGTGCGCGAGATGGGGGTGCAGCTGACGCACGGCTACGGGATGACCGAGGTGCCGATGATCACCATGGGCGCGCCGGACGACACCGCGGAGAACCTCGCTACCACGGAGGGGCGGCCGCCGGAGGGCATGGAGATCCGCGTGGTGGACGGCGAGGTGCGGCTGCGCGGGGAGGCCGTGTGCCGGGGCTATCTGGATCCCGGCCAGAGCGCCGAGGCCTTCGACACGGACGGGTTCCTGCGCACCGGCGACCTGGGGCACGTGACGAGCAGCGGGCATCTGGTCCTCACCGGGCGGCTGAAGGACGTCATCATCCGCAAGGGGGAGAACGTGTCCGCCAAGGAGATCGAGGACCTGTTGGCCGCCCACCCGGCCGTCGGGGACGTCGCGGTGATCGGCCTGCCGGACGCGGAGCGCGGAGAGCTGGTGTGCGCGGTGGTGGAGCGGGCCGCGGGGGGCGGGGAGGCGCTGACCCTGGAGGCGGTCACGTCGTATCTGCGCGCGGGCGGGCTGTCGGTCCACAAGCTGCCGGAGCGGCTGGAGGTGGTGGAGGCCCTTCCGCGCAACGAGACGCTGCGCAAGGTGCTGAAGTACAAGCTGCGCGAGCGGTTCGCTCAGTGAACCACGCGGGGAGTCACTACTCGGCGACCGTGAAGTAGCGGGCGAAGGCGGGCACGATCTCCGCCTCGCCGACCCTGCCGTCCGCGTCGGCGTCGAGAGCCGCGGCGGCCCCCCGGGCCACCTCGACGGGCGCTCCGAGGGCCGTGAGCACCCGTACGGTGTCCTCGACCGTCGCCCGGCCGTCGCCGTCGCCGTCGGCGATGTCCAGGGCCGCGTGCAGGAAAGGGCGGGCGATCTCGGCGAACCGCTCCGGGTTGTCCCGCAGGCGCTTGACCGCGCCGTTCACGAACTCCTCCCGGGTGATGCGCTGGTCGCCGTCCCGGTCGGCGATGCCGGCCATGCCCTGCCAGAACGCCTCGGCGCCCGCGTAGAGGGCCTGCCCCTTGTCGGAGCGGGCCGTCGCGCCGAATTCGGCGAGGACCGCCTTGGCCGCCGCGCCGAAGTCCTCCCGGTCGATGTAGCCGTTGCCGTCCTGGTCGAAGGTGGCGAACCGCGCGGCGATCCTGCGTTCGTACTCACTGCTGACCATGTCTTCTCGGACCGCCTAACGTCATCGCGTGGGGATGCTTCCGGCAGGGAGCGTACGACGCCGGAGACGTCCGGGCGGCGGGAAAGCGAGGCCTGTGCCGAGACCGGGGGAATTTCAGGACGAGGATGTGGCAGAGCGACCGCACCGCCCGGGCCGGAAACTACGCCGAAAGCGGTTCCGTCCCCTCGTCCACCGCGGCCGCGAGATCCCCGTAGACGTCGAAGAGACGGCGCACGCCCAGCGCGCCCAGGACCCGGTTGACGTGGGAGTCCTCGGCCGCGCCCCGCGCGGGCAGGATCAGCCGCAGCCGCCCCCGGCAGGAGCGGATGAGGCGGCGGGCGGCGATGAGGACGCCGACGCCGCTGGAGTCGCAGAAGTACACCTCGGAGAGGTCCAGGACGAGATCGTGGCGGCCCTCGGCCACCTCGTCGTGCACCCGCTGCCGCAGCGCCGGCGACGTCACCAGGTCCAGCTCGCCCGACACATGGAGCACGGCCCATCCGCCCTGCTCGCCGCCGGTCACTTTGAAGGCCACCACCACGCCTTTCGCTCGCTGTAGCGCGCCGCAGCCCGCCGAAAACGGAAGCTGTCCCTTCGCTTCCTTGCAGCGCGGCTGCCCAGCGGCCGTGCCCCGAAACACCGACGGGAAAACAGATCCAAAGAGAATGAGAGCGAAAGAGGCTTGTTTCAGTCAGTTCCAGTCCGGTTCGATCCTTGTCAGTCGGGTAGGCGCGGCTCATACCACCCGCTCGCGTTCAGGGGGCGCTCATTGAAACAAAGGGGCGTGCGTTGTCGGACGTGCCGACTACATTCGAGGTGACGGTGGACGCACGCTGGACACGGGCACGGCCCGAGGCACGGGCACGGGCACGGGTGAGGGGGCCGCATGGCGAAGAGGGACGCACCGCCCCGCTGGGACCGCAAGATGCAGCAGCGACTCGCGCGCGGTGAGGCGGCCGCCCTCGGCGAGCTCTACGACCGGTTCGCTTCGCTTGTGCACGGTCTCGCCCACCGCGTGCTCGGAGACGAACGAGCGGCCGACGGCATCACCCGCGAGGTCTTCGCCCACGTATGGGAGCACCCCGACTCCTACGACCCGAAGCAGGGCCCGCTGCGCACCTGGGTCGCCGCGCTGACCCACCGCCTGGCCGTGCAGCGGCTGCGCGCCACCGAGACCGCCGCCCTGGCCGAGGCCCGCCACGGCTCCGCCGAGGCGGCCGAGGAACTGGAGCTGCGGGTGCGGCACGCGTCCGTCGCCGCCCGCGCCGACTACATCGTCCAGGCCATGCCCGCCCCGCTGCGGGCGGCGCTGGAACTGGCCTACTTCCAGCGCCGCGACTACCGCCAGACCGCGGTCGACCTCGGCGTCACCGAGGACGAGGCCCGCCGTCGGCTCCGCCTCGGCCTGCAACTCCTCTCCACGGCTCACGACGCCGCGTCACCGGGGGCGCCGCCCGGATACGGAGGTGCGGCGTGAACGGCATGGACGGCGCGGGCGACGCGGGCGGCACGGACGGCACGGACGGGTTCGATCCGCAGGACCCGCTGCCCATCCCCCTGCCCCGCGCCTCCGTCGAGGACGGCGGACTGCCGCTGCCCGAGCCCGGCGACCCGATCGGCCCGGAGCCGCTCAGGCTCGAACACCCGGTGCTGAAGTCCCTGCTGGGCGCGTGGGCGCTGGCGGCCTGCTCCGCGCAGGAGACGGCGGCCGTCGAGGAGCACCTCGGCGACTGCGGAGCCTGCGCGGACGAGGCACGGCGACTGCGCGAGGCCGTCGGCCTCCTCCAGCGCCCGGAGAGCCTCGACCTCGACCCCGGCCTGCGCACCCGCGTCCTCGACGGCTGTCTGGACCGCCGCCCGCCCCGTATCCCGGTACCCTCCTGGGCGGCGTCGTACGACGCCGAGACGGCGCGGCTGGACGCGCTGCTCCAGGACTTCGGGGACGCCGAGTGGCACGCGCCCGTGCGGCTGCGCTGGTTCCGCGGCGAGGAGCCGACCAGCCGCCGCACCACCGTCGCCGGCGTCATCACCCACCTGCTCGCGGTGGACGGCCTGGTCGCCGTCGCCCTGGGCCTGGACGACCCGCTCAGCACCGGCGGCAAGCCGGAGGACGAACCGGACGAAGCGCACGCCCCGACGGCCACGCCCTCCCGCCGCACGGAGGCGTTCTGGGCGGGCTCGCACTACCCGCCCACCCGTTCCGTGCGCGGCCCCTGGCGGGAACAGACCCACGCCCTCGTGCGCACGGTGTCCTTCACCGGCGGCGGCCTCGGCCGCCTGCCGGTGTCGTACGGCGGCTTCGAGCTGCCCCTGCGGGACGCGATGCTGGACCGGGCCTTCGAGTGCTGGGTGCACGCCGAGGACATCGCGGAGGCGGTCGACTACCCGTACGCGCCGCCCGCCCCGCGTCACCTCCACGGCATGATCGACCTGGCCGCGCGGATGCTGCCGGAGACGCTCGCCGCCCGCCGCCGCGCCGGTCTCGCCTCCCGGTCCCACACCCGCCACCTGGTGACCGCCGGCCGCCCCGGCCGCAGCCTGCGGCTGGAGATCGAGGGCTCGGGCGGCGGCGAGTGGCTGATCCCCCTGGACTCACCGGGCGCGGTGGGCTCCGCCGACCACGAGGTGGCCCACGTCGCCCTGGACGACGTGGAGTTCTGCCGCCTGGCCGCCGGCCATGTCGCTCCCGCGGAAGCGGCCGCGGGCCAGGACGGCGACCGCGAGGCGATCAGGGACGTCCTGTTCGCGGCGGCGGCCCTGAGCCGGATGTAGGGCGGGACCTGAGCAGCTGACGTGAGGGTGTCCCACCCAGGGGCGCGGGGAACCGCGCGAACGGCCCACGACCGCCCGCAGCCGCCCCGAACAGAACCCGCCGGGTCCCCGGGCGCTCCCGGATCGTTCTTGGACGTGCCTGGAAGTTCCTAGGCGAAGACGACCGTCCGTCGCCCGTTGAGGAGAATCCGCCGCTCCGCATGCCACTTCACGGCCCGCGCCAGCGCCTGGCACTCCACATCCCGCCCGACCGCGACCAGCTGATCCGGCGTGACCCCGTGCCCCACGCGCTCGACCTCCTGCTCGATGATCGGCCCCTCGTCGAGATCCGCCGTCACATAGTGCGCCGTGGCACCGATCAGCTTCACGCCCCGCTCGTGCGCCTGGTGGTACGGCTTCGCGCCCTTGAAGCTCGGCAGGAAGGAGTGGTGGATGTTGATGATGCGCCCGCTGAGCTGCTTGCACAGGTCGTCGGAGAGGACCTGCATATAGCGGGCCAGGACGACCAGCTCGACGTCCTGCTCCCGGACCAGCTCGAGCAGCCGCGCCTCCGCCTGCGCCTTGTTCTCCTTCGTCACCGGGATGTGGAGGAAGGGAACGTGGTACGAGCCCACGAGATCGGCGAAGTCGGTGTGGTTGGACACGACGGCCGCGATCTCCACCGGCAGCGCGCCGATGCTGGCGCGGAACAGCAGGTCGTTCAGGCAGTGCCCGAACTTGCTGACCATGAGGACGATGCGCATCTTCTCGTCGGCCCGGTTGATCTGCCAGTCCATGTGGAAGGAGTCGCCGATCGCCGCGAAGCTCGCCCGCAGCTTGTCCACGGTGACGGGGGGCTCGGCCGAGAAGTGGACGCGCAGGAAGAACAGGCCCGTGTCGTGGTCGCCGAACTGCTGACTGTCCTCGATGTTGCAGCCGGTCATGAAGAGATAGCTCGACACGGCGTGCACGATGCCCTGCTTGTCGGGGCAGGAGAGCGTGAGGACGTACTGGTCGGCGGGGGTCGCCGCGGCTCGGGCGGGCTGCGCGTTCATGCCCGACAGGGTCGCATACCGCCCACGACCGTGGGCAACCGTCCCGCAGGCCGGAACCCGCCTCCCCGAACCGGCCCCGGGTTCCCGGTTCCCGGGTGCGCGCGCCTACGCCGTCCGCGTCATGATCCGCAGCACCTCGAGGGTCCGGGGCGGTGCGTCGGGGTCGTCGCCGTCGGCCGCCGCCATGCGCACATGCGCGTCCCGCGCCGCCCGCAGCGCGTCCGGCCACGCCTCGTGGTCGACGTACGCGGAGACCGGGGCGTCCGGTCCGACCTGGTGCATGATGCGCAGGACGCGGAGCACGGCGGTGTCGACGAGGGCCGCCTCCTGCGAGTCGCGGAAGATCGTGCCCACGTACTTCTCGGCGGACCAGTTGTCGAGCCAGGTGTCCTCGACGAGGCGGTACACGGCGTCGGTGACGTCCCCGTACCCCTCGACGCCGGCCAGCCAGACGTTCTGCTGGAACACCGGGTCGGAGAGCATGTGCAGCGCGGAGCGCACATTGCTGCGCCAGCGCCACCACGGCATGTCGTTGAGTGGCATGCCGCCCATGGTGGAGGAGCGACGGCCGCGACGGGAAGAGTTCTCCGAACCTTGCACGGTCATCGATCGTACGTTTCCCCGCCCCAGGAGCCTCACGGGCCCCTGCAATTCACCCGCACGTCACCCTTCATTGACCGTGAGTCACTCCCAGGTTAGCGATGTGACGGAATCGTGCGTGCACATGACCGGCAAGCGACGCACCTCCACGCGAAGCACCTTCCTCCCCAGGTCCTTCCGCTGCACCAGGTCCGGCAGAGCGACCGCCCTCGCGGCGGGCGCGCTGGCAGCCTGTGCGTCGCTCGCCGTCGGATGCGGTGTCGTCCCCGGTACCACGGGGGGTTCCGGGGGCGACCCGATCATCGTGATGACCTGGGCGCCCGAGGGCACGTCCGCGACCAACAAGCCCGGCATGCCCGCCTTCGCCCTCGCCTACGCCCGCTGGATCAACGCGGAGGGCGGTCTGGGCGGCCGCAAGCTCAAGGTCCTGACCTGCAACGCCCGTAACGACACCGTGTCCACGGCCAAGTGCGCCCGGCGCGCCGTCAAGGAGGGCGCGGTCGCCGTCATCGGCTCCTACAGCCAGCACTCCGACGCGTTCTTCCCGTACCTCGAAGGCGCCGGCATCCCGTACATAGGCGGCTACGGCGTCACGAACGCCGAGTTCACCAGCCCGCTGTCCTACCCGGTCAACGGCGGCCAGCCCGCGCTGCTGGCCGGCCTCGGCAAGGAGTTGGCCGCGACCTGCGGTGCCGTCTCTCTCGTCCGCCCCGACACGATCGCGGGCGACGCGCTGCCCCCGATGCTCGACGCCGGGCTCACGGCGGGCGGACACGCCGGGTCAAAGGACCTGCGGGCCCCGGAGGACGCCACCGAGTACTCGGCCCAGGCCAGGTCCGCCCTGCGCGCCGCGACCGCGGGCCGGACGAAGGACGAGGGCGCCGACGGCGAGAACGGGTGCGTGGTGACCGCCCTCGGCGACCGCACCAGCACCTACATGGACTCCTTCCGCCGCACCCGCGAGGACTACCCCGAGGTGCGCACCGCCACCGTCCTCGGCAGCGTCGACCAGACGGTGATCAACGCCTCCGGCGCCGCCTCCGGCCCCTTCGAGGGGGCGTACGTCACCGGCTGGTACCCCGCGACGAGCGACGCGGCCTGGGCGCCGATGAAGAAGGTGATCAGCGAAGAGGCGTTCTCCGACACCCGGATCGACCCCACCGACACCGGCGTGCAGACCACCTGGATCGCCTACACCGTGTTCCGCCGGGCCGTGGAGTCGCTGGGCGACGACGCCGTGACCGCCAACGCCGTACGCGGCGCCCTGGACGACGGCCTGAAGGTCACCACGGGCGGGCTCACGCCGACGCTGCGCTGGCAGTTCACCGACCGCCTCGCCTCCATCGGCTTCCCCCGCCTGGTCAACGCCGACGTCACGCTCCAGAACGTGCAGAAGGGTGTGCTCGCACCCGCCAAGAAGGGCTTCGTCGACGTGACGCAGACCCTGGAGAAGGCGGACGTCGGCTGACGCACGGCCGGTGACCGACGCACGGCCGGTCACAGCTGCACGGGCTGGCGCTGCGTCAGGTCGTACTCCTTCGCGATCGCGTTCCACAACTTCGCGGCCTGGGACTTCTGGGTGCTCGCGATGCCGCTGTCCCGGTTGGCGGCCTGCGTCTCGGCGGTCGCGCGGGCCGTGCCCTTCTTGCAGCTCTTCTTCTTCGAGGCGGCGGTCTGGTCGGCCCAGGCCGCGTAGTGGTTGTCCGCGGACGCCGACGCCTGCCAGGCCTTGGTGAGAGCGGTCGTCAGCGCCGCGTGGTCCGGAAGCTGGTCGACCTTCAGCGCGGCCAGACTCGTGACCAGGCCGGTGCGCTGCTCCGCCGCGTCCCGCAGATCCGTGGCGGCCTGGGCGAGGTTGCCGCACGCCTTCACATCGGCCACCGCGCTGATCACACTGGCCCGGCTGGCACCGCTGTCGGCCAGCAGCTTGTCCAGTGCGACGGCCTGCTGCTCGGCCGCCCCGCCGGACGTCGACGCAGACCCGTCGGCCGCGGGAGCCGACGCGGCGACGGTCTTGTTGTCGTCGCCCTGATCGCCGCCCCCGCCCGCGAGCATCGCGCCCGCGCCGACGCCGACCACCGCGAGGGCCACCCCGATCGCCGCGAACAACGGCACCCGTGAGCCGGTACGGCCGCCCCGGCCGCCCCCGTCGTCGTCGCGCGCCCCGCGCCGTCCGCCCGCCGAAGGACCGCCCGGCTGGGCGTAGGGCGGGGTGTAGGCGGGCTGCGGGGAACGCGCGGCGGGTCCGCCGCCGTAGCCCGGCCGGCCGGGCGGCTCGGAGAAGCGCGGGAGCTGCTGGGTGGACCCGGCGGGGCTCTCGCTGCCCGGGCCGCTGCGGAAGAGGTTCTCGAACTCGGCGGGCGGCTGCCGGTCCCCACCGTCGTGCGCGGGGACGGGCGGGATGTACTGCGTCGCCTCGGCGTCGGGGTGTGCGCCGGCCGGCTGTGCGCCGGGCGCGGGCATCGGGCCCGGCGTGTGCTGCGGGTCGTGCTGCGGGGTGCGGCCCAGGAAGTGGGTGGACTCGGCCGGCGCCTCGGGCGGCAGAGCGCCCGGCGCGACCGGCGGCAGGTACTGCGTCGCCCCCTCGTCCATGGGCGCGGCGGCGGGAACGGGCGGCAGGTACTGGGTGGCGCCCTCGTCGGCCCGGGCTGCCGGGACCGGCGGTATGTACTGGGTGACGCCCTCGTCGACCGGGGCTGCCGGGACGGGCGGTATGTACTGGGTCGCCCCCTCGTCGACCGGCGGCAGGGGGACGCCCGGCGTGCCCTGGCCGTACGTCGGGTTCGCCGGCGCGGGTGCGCCCTCCGGCGGCAGCGGGCCGGCGCCGACCTGGGCGCCGCCGTTCCACTGCTGCTGGGGCTGCTGCTGGTTCTGGTTCTGCTGGTTCTGCTGGTTCTGGTGTTCTTGGTGTTGCGGGTATGTCTGATCCGCGGGGAGCGGCCAGCCCTGGGCCGGCTGCTGCGAGGCGGGGGCCTGCTGGTCGGGACCCCAGGTCTGCCCCCAGGTCTGTCCCCCGGCCGGCGCCTGCTGCCCGTGGCCCGGTTGCCCGTGGCCCGGTTGCCCGTACTCGGATCGTCCGTAGTCCTGCTGCCCGTACGCCGACTGCTCACGCTCGGGCTGCCCGTACTCCGGGCGGCCGGGCTGTGAAGCGCCGTACTGGCCGGAATAGTGTCCCGGCAGCAGGGGTTCCCCACCGTCGGAGGGCAGCACGATGCCTTCGCGCGCGGGCTGCGCCGAGGGCTCCTCGCCCTGTCCACTCTGCGTCACCGGGACTCCTACGAATGGGGGACCTTCGGAATCGTCGGCTCACGCTACCGGGTACCCGGAACCCCGTGCCACGCAGCTCAGGGCGTGATCTGCCTCCCAGCCAGGACCTGTCCCGGTCCGGCAGTGACCTGGGTAACAGATCCGGAGCGCCGTGCGCTGTATCCGCCGCAGCGGCGCCCCGTCCGTTCACGCCGCGGTCTGCAACTCCAGCCGCGCCCCGAACTCCCGTACCACCGACTCGTCCCGAAACGGTTCCAGCCGCTGTTGAAGATCCTCGAGATACTCGGCCCCCCGGTTGGAACGGAGCGTCTCCAGGAGCTCGACCGCCCGCAGACCGGTGGTGCAGGCCTGCTCGATCTCGCGCTGCTGCACCTGCGCCGTGGCCAGCAGGACGTACCCGATCGCGCGCCGGCGCGCACGGCTCTCCGGGTGCCCGGCGAGGGACTCCTCGGCGCAGCGCGCCGCCGCCTCGGCCTGGCCCAGGTCGCGGTGGCAGTGCGCCAACTCGTCGGCGAGATAGGCCTCGTCGAAGTGCGCGATCCACGCCGGGTCGTCCCCGGAGGACGGATCGGCCGCCTCCAGCGCCGACACCGCGCGGCCGGACGCCGCCTGCGCCCCGCGGGCGTCGCCCATCAGCGCGTGCCCCCGCGCCTCGGCCGCGAGGAACATCGCCTCCGCGCGCGGGGTCACCCGGCCCCGCGCTCCCTCCTGCGCCGCCCGCGCCAACTGCGCGATCTCGCGCGGGTTTCCGAGCTGCGCGGCGAGGTGGCTCATGGACGCGGCGAGGACGTAGCCGCCGTACCCGCGGTCGCCCGCCGCCTGGGCGAGTCGCAGGGCCTGGATGTAGTAGCGCTGGGCGAGGCCCGGTTGGCCGGTGTCGACGGCCATGTAGCCGGCGAGTTCCGTCAACCGGGCGACGGAGGCGAAGAGTTCACGGCCCACCGCTTCCCGGTAGGAGCCGGCCAGCAGGCCCGAGACGACGCTGTTGAGGTAGTGCACGACGACCGGACGCACATGCCCGCTGCCGTACTGGTGGTCCAGGTCCACCAGCGCCTGCGTCATCGCCTTGACGGCCGCCACGTCGGACAGCCCGACCCGGGGTCCCGCCGAGCGCGCCACCTGCGCGTCGGGCGAGGAGATCAGCCAGTCGCGGCTCGGCTCGACCAGCGCCGAGGCGGCAACGGACGAACCGGAGAGGAAGTCCCGCCGGCCCACGTCGCTGCGCCACAGCTCGCAGACCTGCTCGATGGCCCCCAGTACCGTCGGCGAGAACTGGAGACCCACGCCCGAGGCGAGGTTCTTGCCGTTGGCCATGCCGATCTCGTCGATCGTGACCGTACGGCCGAGCTTGCGGCCCAGGGCCTCCGCGATGATCGCCGGAGCGCGTCCGCGCGGCTGCTGTCCGCGCAGCCAACGGGCCACGGACGTCTTGTCGTAGCGCAGGTCGAGGCCGTGCTCGGCGCCGCACATGTTGACGCGGCGGGCGAGCCCGGCGTTCGAGCACCCCGCCTCCTGGATGAGCGCCTGCAGCCGTTCGTTCGGCTGCCGCGCGACTAGCGGCCTTGCGGCCATGGGCACTACCCCCTGTGGCTGCGGTGACCGGGGCGGCGGGTGCCTGCCCACACACCGAGTTGACGTGTCTTCCACCGTGTCTTCCACCGAAAAGTTCCGGCCGAGAAGATCAATGCCCCACGGACATACCGAAAATGCGAGGCATGAGAGTATTCCTGATGATTACTGCTCATTGCCGGTGATTGCTGTGATTGCCGAGCAATACGGAGAATTGCCGGGTTACCGGCGGAAGCCGCCCCCTACCTGGATACCCCGCTCCCGCGCCCGTTCCTCCCGCGCGCCCCCGCACATGCACCCATGCGCCCCGGACGCGGAATCGATGCTCCTCCCCCGCGCAATGTGGCGGGCGTAACCCCTGGTGACGGCTAGAGTTGTGTTCATCGTGGAAGAGACCATCGCGGGCGCCGACGCCACTCAAATCCCGAAGCAGCGCGGGGAATCGCTGCTCGATACCGCTGTTCGCTACGCCGAGGAACGTCATTGGGACGTGTTCCCCGGCACCTGGCTGAAAGCCGTCGACGGAGTGCAACGCTGCTCCTGTGACGACGCCGCGTGCACCGCGCCGGGCGCGCACCCCGCACGCCCCGACTGGGCGACGCAGGCCACCGGCAGCGCGACGGTCGCGCGCCGGATGTGGCAGAAACAGCCGACCGCCTCGATCCTGCTGCCGACCGGCCGTACCTTCGACGCGATCTCCGTGCCGGAGACGGCCGGGTTCCTCGCGTTGGCGCGGATGGAGCGGATGGAGTTGACGCTCGGTCCTGTCACGTTGACGCCGGACCGCCGGATGCAGTTCTTCGTGCTGCCGGGGGCGTCGGCGAAGGTGCCGGACCTGGTGCGCAAGCTGGGCTGGTCGCTGGGGGCGCTGGATCTGGTGACGCTCGGCGAGGGCACGTACGTGGCTGCGCCGCCTACGCGGTTCGGGTCCCGGGGGGCTGTGCAGTGGGCCTGCCGACCTACCGCGGCCAATCGGTGGTTGCCGGACGCGGAGGAGTTGATCTCGCCGCTCGCGTATGCGTGTGGGCGGGATCGGTAGTTTCGCGAGTACGGGCCGTGTGTGGCTGGTCGCTCCCCCACTCTCGGCTTCGCTCGAGCGGGGGGACCCCCATCGCGGCGGAGCCGCGTATCGGGCACAGCTCCGCGCCCCCTCAGGTGGGTCACCTGACCGTAGGGTGCATGTATGACGTCTGCCGCCGTACGTGTGAACGGGCTCTGGAAGCGGTTCGGGCAGCAAGTCGCTGTTGCCGGGATCGATCTGGAGTTGCCCGCCGGGAAGTTCATCGGGCTCGTCGGGCCGAACGGGGCGGGGAAGACCACGACCCTGTCGATGGTGACCGGGCTGCTGCGGCCCGATCAGGGGTCCGTCGAGGTCGTCGGACACGACGTGTGGCGGGACCCCGTCGAGGTGAAGGCGCGGATCGGGGTGCTGCCGGAGGGGCTGCGGCTGTTCGAGCGGCTGTCGGGGCGCGAACTGCTCGGCTACAGCGGGCGATTGCGGGGGCTGCCCGGTGCCGAGGTCGACAAGCGGGCCACGCAGTTGCTCGACGTCCTCGACCTGGCGGGCGCCCAGCACAAGCTCGTCGTCGACTACTCGACCGGCATGCGCAAGAAGATCGGACTCGCGACCGCGCTGCTGCACAATCCCGAAGTCCTCTTCCTCGACGAGCCGTTCGAAGGCGTCGATCCCGTCTCCGCGCAGATCATCCGGGGCGTGCTGGAGCGGTACACGGCGTCCGGGGCGACGGTCGTCTTCTCCTCCCATGTCATGGAGCTCGTCGAGTCGCTGTGCGACTGGGTGGCGGTGATGGCCGCCGGGCGGATCCGGGCGCACGGGACGCTGGCGGAGGTGCGGGGGTCGGCCCCTTCGTTGCAGCAGGCGTTTCTCGAACTCGTCGGGGCGCAGGGCCGGGACACCGGCTCCGAACTCGACTGGCTGGGCGGCGGGGCGGGCCGGTGAGCGGGCAGACCCCCCGGCCGGTCGCCGTGGGCTCCTCGCCCGGCCTCGTCTCCACCGTCGTCCGGCTGAAGCTGTCGCTGCTGCGCAACGGGCTGCGGCAGTCCGCCGGCCGGCGGGCCGCGTACGTGGCCTCCGCCGTCGTCACGCTGCTGTTCGCCGCGTTGCAACTGCTCGGGCTGATCGCGTTGCGGGGGAACGACCACGCGGTGTCGGTCGTGGTGCTCCTGGTGGCGGTGCTGGGGCTGGGGTGGGCGGTGATGCCGCTGTTCTTCCCCAGCGGCGACGAGACCCTGGACCCGACCCGGCTGGTGATGCTGCCGCTGCGGCCCCAGCCTCTGGTGCGGGCGCTGCTGGCGGCCTCGCTGGTGGGCATCGGGCCGCTGTTCACGCTGCTGATGCTGGTGGGGTCGGTGATCTCCGTGGCGCACGGGGCGGCCGCCTGGGCGGTGGGCGCGCTCGCCCTCGCCCTGGGGCTGCTGATGTGCGTGGCGTTCGCGCGGGCCGTGGCCGCCGCCAACATCCGGCTGCTGTCCAGCCGCAAGGGGCGCGATCTGGCGGTGCTGAGCGGGCTCGTGATCGCGGTCGGGGCGCAGGTCGTCAACTTCGGGGCGCAGCGGCTCGGAACGGCCGGGCTGGGCGAGCTCGATCCGCTGGCGGGCGTGCTGCGCTGGGTGCCGCCCGCCTCGGCGGTCGGCGCGGTGGACTCGGTGAGCAAGGGGGCGTACGGGGTCGCCGTCGCGCAACTCGTCGTCAGCGGGGCGGCGTTGGTGCTGGTGATGGGGGTGTGGGCGCGGACCATGACGCGGCTGATGACCTCGCCGGACGGTTCCACGCTTCAGGCCGCCGAGCCGGCCGCGCGGGACCGGCGTCGCTCGGCGGGACTGTCACGGCTGCTGCCGGGCGGGCGCACCGGCACCGTGATGGAACGCAGCCTGCGCTATGTCTGGCGTGACCCGAAGACGAAGGCGGCCTGGGTGACCTCGCTGGCCATCGGGCTGATCGTGCCGGTCTTCAACGCGCTGCAGGGCGTCGGCTCGCTCTACTTCGCCTGCTTCGCCGCCGGAATGCTCGGCATCCAGATGTACAACCAGTTCGGGCAGGACACGTCCGCGTTCTGGATGGTCGCGATGACGGTGTCGTCGACGCGGGACGCCTACGACGAGTTGCGGGCGCGGGCGCTGGCCCTGCTGCTGATCACCCTGCCGTACGCGACGCTGGTGACCGTGCTGACGACCGCGCTGCTCGGCGACTGGGCGAAGCTGCCCGAGGCGCTGGGGCTGTCCCTCGCGCTGCTCGGCGCGATGCTGGCGACGGGCGCCTGGACCTCGGCCCGCTTCCCCTACTCGATCCCGCAGGAGGGCTACAAGAACGTGGCCCCCGGTCAGGCCGGTCTCGCCTGGATCGCGGTCTTCGGCGGGATGGTCGCGGCGGCCCTGCTGTGCGCCCCCGTCATCGCGGTGACGATCTGGCTGCACGTCAGCTCGGGCGGGGAGGCGTGGACCTGGCTGCTGCTGCCGGGAGGCTCGGTGTACGGGGCGGCGATCACGCTGCTGGGGCTCCGGCTGGCCGCCCCGCGAACGGCGACACGGCTGCCGGAGATCCTGGCGGCGGTGAGCAAGGGCTGACGGCGCCTCTCAGGGGGTTCCGGGGCTTCCGGGGGTGAGGACGGCCTCCAGGAAGGGTTCGATCGCCGTGCGCCAGCCCTCCGGCTGGTCGTAGTGGACGAGGTGGCCGGCGTCGGCGACCTCGGCGTACTCGCCGCGCGGCAGGACGCGGACCATTTCCTGGGCCTCGGCGCGGCCGAGCTCGCCGTCGAGGCCGCGGACGACCAGGGCGGGGCACCGGACCTGGGTGAGCTCCTCCCAGTGCGCGTCGTAGACCCACGTCTCGCGGGACTTGAGCATCTGCTCGGGCTCGAAGACGGGCCGCCAGCCGTCGGGCGACTCCTGCATCACCTCGGCGTAGAACTCGCCCCGGGAGGGGTTCGGGCGTTCCACCCAGGGGTCGTCCTCGCCGAACCACTTGCGGACCTCGGCGAGCGTGGCGAAGGGGGCGGGCCAGGACTTGAACCAGTCGCCCCACTCGCGCTGCGAGGCCGCGCCGAGCGCGGAGGCCCGCATGTCGCAGACGACCAGGCCGCGCACCAGGTCGGGGCGCCTGGCGGCGAGCTGCCACGCTGTGAGCGCTCCCATGGCGTGGCCGATGAGGACGACAGGGGCGAGGCCGAGCTGTTCCAGGGCCGCTTCCGCGTCCTCGACGTAGGCCTCGCGGGTGAAGGCCGCCTGCGGCGGCTTCTCGCTCTGGCCGTGGCCGCGCTGGTCGAGGGCGACCGCGCGATGTCGCTCGGAGAGCCAGCGGGCGGTGGACGCCCAGTGCGAGGCGCGGCCCATCAGACCGTGCAGTAACAGGACGCTCGGCCTGCTTCCCTCGCCGCCGTCGGCCGATGGGAGTCCCCGCTCCTCCGGCGGGTGCGGCGAATGTGCCGACTGCGCCGGAATCACGGGTCCCGGCCCGGCCTTCGCCGGGTCGCCCTTCGGCGGGTCGCCGAACTCCCAGGCCGCCAGGCGTACGCCGCCCGCCCCGGTCACGTCGATGCGTCGCGCCATAGGTCCTGGCACCCCCCTAGCCGTCGTACCGCTGCGCTGCCGATGCCTTCGTACCGCCTTCGATCACCCGCAGGCTATCGAATGCCCTTTCGAGAAATACACTCTCCGCACACAACACCCCTCGTTCGAGTGACCTCGCTCAAGGAATGATCGGCGTCGCCGAGGGGAGACCTTCAACGGGAGGCGGACCGCTCGGGGAAACCGGTCCGAGGGGAATGACCTTGAGAGCTCGGGGCTCCAGGTCATGACAGGGGAGGACAGGCCCCGGTGCCTTACGGCACCGGGGCCTTCCACTGCTCTGCGGCACATCATCCCGCCCCCTCAGGTCATATGCCTCACGCGACAGCCTGGCACGTGAAGCGGCGGAGCGCTGCGATTCGACACAGGGAACCTCCGATTCGACGACATCGACAGGACGCCACAACTGCCCCATGGGCCCCGGGAGTTGAACAATGCTCAGCGTTTCAACAGCAGGCCGTACGCGAGCCCTTCGTCCAGCCCGTTCTCGGGCCTGTGCTCGGGCCCGTTCTCAGGCCTGTGCTCAGCGCTTCGCGACGAAGACGTGGGACGCGACGTCCGACTCCAGCTCGGCGGCCTCGCCTCCGCTGCCGACCAGCACACCGCCCGCCGACTCCGTCACGCTCACGACCGAACCGGGCTGCACGCCCGCGCGGCGCAGCGTGTACATCAGCTGCGCGTCCGTCTGGATCGGCTCGCCGATGCGGCGTACGACGACCGTCTTGCCCTCCAGCCCCGGGTCGAGGTCGGCCAACGAGACCATCCCCTCGTCCAGGAACGGGTCGGCGCCGTCCTTCTCGCCCAGCTCCTCCAGGCCCGGGATCGGGTTGCCGTACGGCGACTCGGTCGGGTGCCGCAGCAGCTCCAGCACGCGCCGCTCGACGGCCTCGCTCATCACGTGCTCCCAGCGACAGGCCTCCGCGTGCACCTGCTCCCACTCCAGGCCGATCACGTCGACCAGGAGACACTCGGCGAGGCGGTGCTTGCGCATCACGCGCGTGGCGAGCCGACGGCCCTCGTCGGTGAGCTCGAGGTGCCGGTCGCTGGCCACCGAGACCAGGCCGTCGCGCTCCATGCGCGCCACCGTCTGGCTGACCGTCGGTCCGCTCTGGTCGAGGCGCTCGGCGATCCGGGCACGCATGGGGACCACCCCTTCCTCCTCCAGCTCGAGGATGGTGCGGAGATACATCTCCGTGGTGTCGATCAGTCCGGACATTCGTGCCCCTCGATTAGCTCTGCCGAAGGCTGGACCGCTCTCCGGCGCGTGCGCTGGCCCTGGAGTCAATTCTGCCGGATACCACTGACAAGCGTGCCGCGCCGTTGAAACGAGGCGGTTACATCGGGGGTGATCAGGGGGCGCGCCCACGGAACGGGCCTCCACGACGCCCGCGCGACGCCTCCGCTCCCCCGCCGCCCCCGGCGTCACCGGTGTTACCGGCCGTATTGACAGCGCACTGGTCCAGACCGCACGGTGATCCGCGACACGGACACCGCAAACGGCAAAGGGGCCCCTCGGATGAGCGACAGCAAGCTCGCCGCCCAGTTCTTCGACGCCGCGATCGCCCTGCTGCAGCGGGCGCGCGACGAGGAGGCCGAGGCCGTCGAGGCCGCCGGCGCGCTCCTCGCGGACACCGTGGCGGCGGGCGGCCGGCTCTTCGCCTTCGGCGCCGGGCACTCCTCGCTCGCCGCCCAGGACGTCGTCTACCGCGCGGGCGGCCTCGCCCTGATGAACCTGCTCGCGGTGCCGGGCGTCGTCGGCGTCGACGTCATACCCGCCACCCTCGGCTCGGCCCTGGAGCGCGTCGGCGGCCTCGCGGGCGCCGTCCTGGACACCTCGCCCGTCCGCGCGGGCGACGCCCTGGTGATCATCTCGCTCTCCGGCCGCAACGCCCTGCCCGTGGAGATGGCCCTGAACGCCCGCGCCCTGGGCGTGAAGGTCATCGGCGTGACGTCGGTTGCCTACGCCTCGGAGACGACGTCCCGCCATGTCTCGGGGACGTTCCTGCGGGACCACTGCGACGTCGTCCTGGACTCGAAGATCGCGGTCGGCGACGCCGAGCTGACCCTGGACACCGTCCCCGCGCCGTTCGCCCCCGCCTCCACGGTCGTCACCTCGGCCCTGCTCCAGGCCGTCATGGCCACCGCGGCCGGCGCCCTCGCCGAGCGCGGCATCGAGCCCCCGCTGCTGCGCTCCGGCAACGTGGACGGCGGCCACGACTGGAACGGGCGGATCATGGACGAGTACGGGGACCGGATCTTCTACCGCCGCTGAGACGAGCAGCTGACACGCGCCACGCGCGTGTGTTCAGTCCTCGGCGGCAGCCTCGGTCAGGTCCGCCAGGTCCAGGGCGGTCGCTATCCGCAGGGCGACGTCCTCCGCGTACGACGCGTCTGTGCGCTCGAAGGACGTACGGCCGCCGCCGCGGAGGAACGTGACGACGCCCAGGGTGCGGCCGCGGCTGCGCAGCACCGCGCACAGGGCGTGCACCGTGTCGTCGGGCCACTGGCGCGCCCGGGCCCACTCCCGGGCCTCGTCCGCCGCCACGGAGCCGACACCGGCCCGCACGGAGCCGTTGCGCGCCACGCACTGCAACGCCGGGTGCGTCTCGCCGTAGCGGACGGGCAGCCCCGCGTGTCCGGTGAGCGCGCTGGGGCCCGGCCCGCCCGACGGGGTGGCCGCGACCCGCATCAGCCGCAGCGGACCGGCCGCGTCCGCCGACGCACGGCCCATCACCCGGTCGACCAGGGCGTGGTCGGCGAACCCGGCGAGCGCGAAGTCGAGGTGGACGGTGGCCGCCTCGGCGGGGTCCTCGCACTCGGCGGCCGCACGGGCGGCCCGGTGCAACTGGTTGGCGCGGAAGCGCAGCAGCGAGGCCTCCTGCTCGCCCTGTTTGGCCTCGGTGACGTCCTGGAAGAGCCAGCCGACCCCGAGCGGCACCGGCTCCTCGGCGAGCGGCGAGGCGAGCCGCAGGAAGCCGCTGCGCCAGCAGCGCCTTTTCTCGCCCTCCGGGGTGCGCACCCCGACCCAGAGCTCGGCGGGGGCGGGCGGGGCGCCCTCGGCCAGGACGTGCGTCAGCGCGTTCTCCAGCTCCTCGGCGCCTTGGGTGAGCAGTTCGCCCAGCGGGCGGCCCAGGACGGCCGTGCGGCCGGTGCCGAGCGCGCGGGCGGCGTGCGCGTTGACGACGGCGGGGCGCAGGTCGGCGTCGACCAGCACGACGCCCCAGGAGGCGTCGTCGAAGAGGGCCTCGCTGAGGGCGATGGAACGCTCCAGGTCGATCTGGGCGTGCACCTCGCTGAAGGCGCAGTACAGCCCGGCGGGCTTGCCGTCGGGGCCGCGCACGGCGGCGGACTGGGTGCGGACGAGGACCCGGCCGCCGTCCTTCGTCACCAGCGCGAACTCGTGCACCTGGCGGCCCTGCGCGTGCATGGCGGCCATCAGCCGCCCCTCGATGTCCTCGGCGTCGGCCTCGCGCACCGCCCAGCCGGCGAAGCCGTGCCGGCCGACGGCTTCGGCGGCGCTCCAGCCGAGGATGCGCTCGGCCTCGCGGTTCCAGTGGGTGACGACCCCGTCGCCGTCGAAGGCGCACAGGGCCGCGTCCATGCCGTCGAGCAGCGCGGCGAGCAGGTCGGCGCCGTCCGGGCCGACCGGACCCACGGTCTGCGGGCCGTCGTCGTCCGACCGCTCGGGCTGCTCGGGCTCGTCCGGCCCCAGCTCGTCGGTGGTCCCACTACGCCGGGAAGCACTCACCTGGACCCCCTGCAGGTTCGCTCACTTGCCCTCATTCAACTCGAACGTGACGCAGCCCACATATGGTTCCCGCAAGATTGCAGAGGAATCGTTGTACCGCCGCCTACTCACAGCGGGGCAGGAGCCGCAGGTCCACCCATTCCGCCGTCTCGCCGTCGAGCACATACCGCTCGACCTCGACGAACCCACGCGCCCGCGCAAACCGCAGGCCGTCCTCGTTGACGCCCAGTACGCACGTCTCGACCGTCCGCGCGCCGAGCACGCGCGCGTGGGCGAGCCCGTTGTCGTAGAGCGCGGATCCGTACCCTCGCCGCCGGAACTCGGGCAGCACGCGCGCGATGACGGTCGCCACCGCGTCCTCGCCCTGCGGCGGCCGCACCGTGGAACAGCCGACCAGGACGTCACCGACGTAGGCGTTCTCCAGCCGGTACCGCCCGGCACGCTCACGCACGTCGTCCAGGGACATCGCGGCCGGCGGCGCGATCACGTCGTGGACGTGCCGCCACTCCTCGAACGCCCTCTCCCGGGCGACAGCCTCGATACGAAGATCAGTCACCGGGTCAGCGAATCGCGCCCCCACGCGCGCGTCAACGCGATTCCGCGCTCCCCGGCCAAAGGCGCCGGGACGTCGCTGGGACGTCGCGTGCGTCAAGTTCTCAAAAAAACACTTGAGCCGACGGCGAGCGCTTCTTAGTGTGGCTACCACTTCGGAGAGGAGGTGGTTCGGCAGATGGATTCATACCGGACGGAAGAGGTGGCTGCGGGCTAGTGGCCCGTCACCACATCTAGTGCGGTGCCGGACCAGCGCGCGCGAGACGCGCGCAGCCGGCCAAACCAACGCAGTCACCCGACCCGCGAGTCGCCGGTACGTCCGGCCGGCCCCTCCCTCAGGGAGGACCAGACTCGCGGGTCGTCTGCTTTTCGCAAGCAGTACGCTGGGCCCATGCTTTCGCTCGTTCGACGCCGCCACGTGGACTACGTCCGCGTCACGAGCATGGGCTGTCGACGCTCCGGCTCTGTCTGAGCCCCGTCCGGCCCTCCTTCGCGGTCACCACCGCCTGCGGTCTCCTCCTCTGCCCACTTGGCACCCGTGCGCCGTCCCATCCCACGGCGGCAGCCGGGCCCCGTACACCCCGCGGACACACCATGACGAACTTGACGAACCTGTCGGCGAACCCGTCGGCGAACCCGTCGTACCAGCAACTGCCGATCATCGATCTCTCCGCCGCCGACCGCGGGCCCCAGGCGCGGGCTCTGCTGCACGCGCAGCTGCACAGCGCCGCGCACGACGTGGGGTTCTTCCAGCTGGTCGGGCATGGGGTCGGCGAGCGGGAGACCGGCGCTCTGCTGGCCGCCATGCGGGCTTTCTTCGCACTGCCGGAGGCCGAGCGGCTCGCCATCGACAACATGAACTCGCCCCACTTCCGCGGCTACACGCGGACCGGGGACGAGCGGACCGGCGGCCGGCAGGACTGGCGGGACCAGCTGGACATCGGGGCGGAGCGGCCCGCGCGGATACCGGGGCCGGGCGAACCCGCGTACTGGTGGCTGGAAGGGCCCAACCAGTGGCCCGCCGGGCTTCCCGCGCTGCGGAGCGCCGCGCTCGCGTGGATCGAGCGGCTGAGCGCCGTCGCCGAGCGGCTGCTGCACGAGCTGCTCACCGCGATCGGGGCGCCCGTCGACTTCTACGACACGGCCTTCGGGGAGCGGGCGCATCCGCATCTGAAGCTCGTGCGGTATCCGGGCAGCGCGGGCGACGGGGCCGGTCAGGGCGTGGGGGCGCACAAGGACTACGGGTTCCTGACGCTGCTGCTCCAGGACCGGGTCGGCGGGCTCCAGGTGCAGCGCGCGGACGGGCTGTTCCATGACGTCCCGCCGCTGGACGGGGCTTTCGTGGTCAACCTGGGGGAGCTGCTGGAGGTGGCGACCGACGGGTATCTCGTCGCGACCAACCACCGGGTCGTGTCGCCGCCGAGCGCCGTCGAGCGGTTCTCCGTGCCGTTCTTCTACAACCCCCGGCTGGACGCCCGGGTGGAGCCGCTGCCCTTCCCGCACGCCTCCGCCGCACCCGGCGTGACCGACGACCCGGCCAACCCGCTCTTCGCCGAGTACGGCTTCAACGAGCTGAAGGGCAAGCTGCGCGCCCACCCGCTGGTGGCCGAGCGGCATCACGCGGAGCTGCTCAGCCCCGCGTGATGCCGTCCCGCCTACTGCCAGGGGGCGGCTCCGCTCAGTCCCTGATGTCTTCGTAGCCCTCGATCTCGCGCGGGTCGCGGGTGCCGGGGCCGATGTAGCGGGCGGACGGGCGGACCAGGCGGCCGGTGCGCTTCTGCTCCAGGATGTGCGCCGACCAGCCCGCTGTGCGGGCGCAGGTGAACATCGAGGTGAACATGTGCGCCGGCACCTCGGCGAAGTCCAGGACGATCGCCGCCCAGAACTCGACGTTCGTCGCCAGGACCCGGTCCGGGCGGCGGGCGTGGAGCTCGGCGAGGGCCGCCTTCTCCAGGGCCTCGGCCACCTCGAAACGCGGCGCGCCCAGTTCGCGGGCCGTACGGCGCAGCACGCGCGCGCGTGGGTCCTCGGCGCGGTAGACGCGGTGGCCGAAGCCCATGAGGCGCTCGCCCTTGTCGAGGGCCTGCCGGACGTAGGCGTCCGCGTCCCCGGTCCGTTCGATCTCCTCGATCATGCCGAGGACGCGGGAGGGCGCGCCGCCGTGCAGCGGGCCGGACATGGCCCCTACGGCGCCGGAGAGGGCGGCGGCGACGTCCGCGCCGGTGGAGGCGATGACGCGGGCCGTGAAGGTGGAGGCGTTCATGCCGTGTTCGGCCGCGCTCGTCCAGTAGGCGTCGACGGCGGCCACGTGCTTGGGGTCGGGCTCACCGCGCCAGCGGATCATGAACCGTTCGACGACGGACCGGGCCTTGTCGATCTCCCGCTGCGGGACCATCGGCGTGCCCTGGCCGCGCGCGGACTGGGCGACGTAGGAGAGCGCCATCACGGCGGCGCGGGCGAGGTCCTCGCGGGCCTGCTCGGCGTCGATGTCGAGGAGGGGCTTGAGGCCCCAGACGGGCGCGAGCATGGCGAGCGCGGACTGGACGTCGACGCGGATGTCGCCGGAGTGGACGGGGATCGGGAACGGCTCGGCGGGCGGCAGGCCGGGGTTGAAGGCGCCGTCGACGAGCAGGCCCCAGACGTTGCCGAAGGAGACATGGCCGACCAGGTCCTCGATGTCGACGCCCCGGTATCGCAGGGCGCCGCCTTCCTTGTCCGGTTCGGCGATCTCCGTCTCGAACGCGACGACTCCTTCGAGTCCGGGTACGAAGTCGGACATCAGGCGGCTCCTCGTGATGTGTGCGACAGATGACTCCGGCGGTTCCACGGCCTCGGGGGAAGGCTCGCGGTCCTGGGCGGTCATCCCAGTGATGCCCCGTGCGGCTGACGGTCACCCTGCCGGGATGAACCGGTACGGCATCTGCACCATATCCCCGAGTGCCACCTTTGGGGAGTGCCCGCGGCACTCAGTGCCACCTTTCGTGGGGTCGTCTGCGTCGGCGGGCCATGCGGCAAGATGACTGCGTGACCGACGCAGACGCCGTCTCCCCCGGCCCCGTCCCCGACCCCGCCGCCATGCGCAAGCAATACCGGGCCGAGGGTCTCGGCGAGGCCGAGCTCGCCGCCACGCCCGTGCAGCAGTTCGCCCGCTGGTTCAAGGACGCGGCCGTCGAGGCCCATCTCTTCGAGCCGAACGCCATGGTCGTCTCCACCGCGGACGCCGAGGGCCGGCCCAGCTCCCGCACGGTGCTCCTGAAGCAGTTCGACGAGCAGGGCTTCGTCTTCTACACCAACTACGGCTCCCGCAAGGCCCGCGACCTCGCCGAGAACCCGTACGTCTCGCTGCTCTTCCCGTGGCATCCGATGGCCCGGCAGGTCATCGTGCGGGGCGTGGCCCGGCGCACCGGGCGGGACGAGACCGCCGCGTACTTCCGGACCCGGCCGCACGGCTCCCAGCTCGGCGCGTGGGCCAGCGCCCAGTCCTCGGTGATCGCCACCCGCGCCGACCTCGACGCCTCCTACGCCGAGCTGGCGGCCCGCTACCCGGAGGGCGAGCAGGTGCCGGTGCCGCCGCACTGGGGTGGTTTCCGGGTGGCCCCGCAGTCGGTGGAGTTCTGGCAGGGCCGCCTGAACCGGCTGCACGACCGGCTGCGGTACGCGGCGGAGCCGGACGGCAGCTGGCGGGTGGAGCGGCTCAGTCCGTGAGGAGCCCGGGCGGGCGGCCGCGGTTCAGATCTTGCCCGGGAGGAACGCCGTGCGGTGGCCCGGCAGGAACCCCGCTGTCCGGGCGCGGAACTCCTCGCTGAGCCGGGGCCAGTTCCAGAACTCGAAGCCGAGGTGGACGAAGGCCAGATGGTCGCCGACCCAGTTCCAGGCGGGCAGCGGGACGGTATCGGCGCAGGCGGGGCAGTCGACGTCGGCCTCGCCGCTCTCGTACCACCGGTCGATCGCGGCGGAGAAGAGCGACGAGTCGGCTGCGGCCGTCCCGCAGCGCGGGCAGGTCACCGCACCCGCCCGGTCGTTGAAGTTGCTGTAGAAGATGTGGTGCTCGGTGTACACGGCGACACCCTCCGGCGCACCCCAGCGGGCGTCCGCCACCGCCTTCTCCCAGTGCGGGCCGGGCGGATGGGCCGGATGGTCGCTCAGGGCCCAGCCCGGTTCCGCCTCGGCGAGGACGATGCCCTCGGCGACGAGCCGGTCCACCACGAGCCGCGCGAGCCGCGGCGCGTCCTCGCCGGTCGCGTCGCGGTCGACGATCGTCTGGAACGTGTCTCCCATGCCGCAACCGTAGGTCCCGGCACTGACAACGCCCTCAGCCCGGCTGTCCGTCGAGCTTGTCCTCCAGCAGTCCCGCCCACTGGGCCACCACCCGGTCCCGGCGCCCGCCGTCGTCGGTGAGGAGGTTGGCGAGGCCCAGGCCGCGGGCCATGTCCAGCAGTCCCTGGACCGTTTCGCGGACGCCGGGCACGGACTCGTCGGCGTCGAGGAGTTCGACGGCTATCCGGTGGGTCTCGCGGCCGACGCGGGCCTCCAGCTCCGTCACGCGCGGGCGCAGCTGCTCCTCGTTGGAGGCGGCGACCCAGAGGTGGAGGGCGGCGCGGAACAGCGGGCCCGTGTAGAGGTCGACGAGAGCGGTGACGACCGCGCGCCGGTCGCCCGCCGCGCCCTGCGGGAACAACGCGCGCAACGCGCCCGAGCGTTCCTCGGTGACGTACTCGACGGCCGCGGTGAACAGATCCTCGCGGGTGGGGAAGTGGTGCTGGGCGGCGCCGCGGGAGACGCCCGCGCGTTCGGCGACGACGGAGACCGTGGAGCCCGCCCAGCCGTGTTCGGCGAGGCAGGCCACGGCGGCCGCCAGGAGCCGCTGCCGGGTGGCCCGGCTGCGGTCCTGCTTGGGGGCGCGGTCTCGGTCGACTGCGCTCACAGCACCCATGGGGGATCCCGTCGTTCGAGGAAGGCCGTCATCCCCTCGCGGGCCTGCGGGGAGGCGAACAGCCGGGCCGAGAGCGCGCTGAGGTCGGCCGCGTCTCGGTCGAAGGCCTCCAGCACCCTAGCCGTGAGCAGCCGTTTCGTCTCGGCCAGGCCCTGGGGCGCGGATCTGCGCAGACCGTCGAGGACGGGTTCGAGGACGGCGTCGACGTCGTCCCCCGCCGCGGTGAGCAGGCCGGTGCGGACGGCCTCGGGGGCGTCGAAGCGCTCGCCGGTGAGGTAGTACCGGGAGAGGGCCCGGGGGTCGGCGCGCGGCAGCAGCGGCAGGGAGATCACCGCCGGCGCCACGCCGATGCGGACCTCGGTGAACGCGAAGGTCGAGGCGGTGGAGGCGGCCGCGATGTCGCAGGCGGCCAGCAGGCCCAGGCCGCCGGCCCGGACGTGTCCGGCGACCCGCGCGACGACCGGCTTGGGCAGTTCCACGATCTGCCGCAGCAGGCCGACGAACGCCTCCGGGGCGGGAGGGTCGCGCAGATCGGCGCCCGCGCAGAAGGTGGCGCCGGTGTGGGTGAGGACGACGGCCCGGACCTCGGGGTCCTTGCCGCACTCGGTGAGGGCGTCGGCCAGGGCGCCGACGAGGGCCGCCGACAGGGCGTTGCGGGTGTCGGGCGAGTCGAGGCCGAGCGTCTCGACGCCGCGTGCGCGGGTGCGTCCGACCAGGGCTGTCGTCATGTGCGCTCCCTCAGTTCGCGGCGCAGGATCTTTCCGCTGGCCGCGCGTGGTACGGCGGTGATGAAGGTGACCTCGCGGACACGCTTGTAGGGGGCGACGCGTTCGGCGACGTACATCGCGATCTCTCCTTCGGAGAGATCGGGTGCGGCGGGCTGACGGACCACGTACGCGTGCGGGACTTCGTTGCCGTCGTCGTTGTAGACGCCGATGACGGCCGCGTCCGCTATGCCGGGGTGGGTGAGCAGCAGGGCTTCCAGTTCGGCCGGGGCCACCTGGAAGCCCTTGTACTTGATGAGCTCCTTGACGCGGTCGACGACGAACAGCCAGCCGTCCTCGTCGACCCGCCCGACGTCGCCGGTGTGCAGCCAGCCGGCGCCGTCGATCATGTCGGCGGTCGCGTCGGGGCGGCCCAGGTAGCCCTTCATGATCTGCGGGCCCCGGATGAGGATCTCGCCGGCCTCGCCGGCCTCGAGGTCCTTGTCGGGGTCGTCGAGGGACACGATCCGCATCTCGGTGCCGGCGATGAGCTTGCCGACGGTGCCGGCGGGGGCCTCGCGCATGGCGTCGAGCGGGACGACGTGCGTGCCCGGGGACAGTTCCGTCATGCCGTAGGCCTGGCCGACGGGCGGCAGCTTCAGGCGCTTCGCGCAGGCCGCGGCGAGATCGGCGTCCAATGGAGCGGCCGCGCTGATGACGTACCGGAGGGACGACAGGTCGTAGAGGGCGACCGCCGGGTGCTTGGCGAGGGCGAGGACGATCGGCGGGGCCACGTACAAGCCGGTGATGCGGTGGTTCTGGATGGCCGCGAGGAACGTCTCCAGGTCGAAGCGGGGCAGCACGACGACCGTGGCGCCCTGCCGCAGCGGCGCGTTCATCAGCGCGGTCAGGCCGTAGATGTGGAAGAACGGCAGCACGGCGAGGATGCGGTCGCCGGGGCCCGCCCGCATCACCGAGCGGAGCTGGTCGAGGTTGGTGGCGATCTGCCGGTGCGTGAGCATGACGCCCTTGGGCACGCCGGTGGTGCCGGAGGAGTACGGCAGGGCGGCCACATCGGTCACCGGGTCGATGTCCACCCGGGGCTCGGGGGCCGCCGAGGCGAGCATGTCGATCAGCGAGCGGTGCCCGGCCGCGCTGTCGCAGACGAAGATCTCCTCGATGCCGCCCGCGAGTTCGGCGGCCCGCCGGGCCGTCTGGAGCAGCGGGGAGACGGTGACGATCCAGCGCGCGGCCGAGTCGGCGAGCTGCTTGGCGAACTCCTCGGGCGTGGCCAGCGGATGCACGGTGGTGACGGTGGCCCCCGCGCGCGTGGCCGCGTAGAACGCGATCGGGAACGCGACGGTGTTGGGGCTGTGCAGGGCCAGGACGTCGCCCTCGCGGACCCCGGCTTCGGCGAGCGCGGCGGCGACCCGCCGGTGGAACCGGTCCACCTGGGCGTACGTGAGGGTGGTGCCGTCCGTGCCGTCGACGAGCGCGGGCAGCTCGCCGAACTCCGCGGCACGGCCCAGCACGGCCTCGTGGATGGGGAGTTCGACTGGCGGGACGTCTGCGTACTCGCTGCGGAACATCGTTCCTCCAAGGCGGGTCAGTACGACTTGGGCAGGCCCAGGGTCTGGTGGGAGACGTAGTTCAGAATCATCTCCCGGCTCACCGGGGCGATACGAGCCACGCGCGACGCCGTGATCAGCTTGGCGATCTTGAACTCGGTCGTGAGGCCGTTGCCCCCGAGGGTGTGCACCGCCTGGTCGACGGCCTTCACACAGGCCTCCCCCGCCGCGTACTTCGCCATGTTGGCGGCCTCGCCCGCGCCCGTGTCGTCCCCCGCGTCGTACAGGTGGGCTGCCTTCTGCATCATCAGGCGGGCCAGTTCGAGCTCGATGTGCGCCTGCGCGAGGGGGTGCGCGATGGCCTGGTGGGCGCCGATCGGGGTCTTCCAGACGCTGCGGTCACGGGCGTACTCGACCGCGCGGGACAGCGCGTAGCGGCCCATGCCGATCGCGAACGCGGCCGTCATGATCCGCTCGGGGTTGAGGCCGGCGAAGAGCTGGAGCAGACCCGCGTCCTCGTCGCCGACGAGCGCCTCGGCCGGGAGTCGTACGTCGTCCAGGACCAGCTCGAACTGCTTCTCCACGCTGTGCAGTTCCATGTTGATGCGGCGGTGGGTGAAGCCGGGCGCATCGCGCGGGACGATGAAGAGGCTGGGCTTGAGGCTGCCCGTGCGGGCGTCTTCCGTGCGGCCGACGATGAGGGTCGCGTCCGCGATGTCCACGCCGGAGACGAAGACCTTGCGGCCGGTCAGCAGCCAGTCGCCGGTGGCGCTGTCGCGGCGGGCGGTGGTGGTGATGCGGTGGCTGTTGGAGCCCGCGTCGGGCTCGGTGATGCCGAAGGCCATGAGGCGGCTGCCGTCCGCGAGGGCGGGGAGCCACTCCTGCTTCTGGGCCTCCGTGCCGAAGCGGGTGATCACCGTGCCGCAGATCGCCGGGGAGACGATCATCATGAGGAGCGGGTTGCCCGCGGCGCCGAGCTCTTCGAGGACGAGGCAGAGTTCGGTGATGCCGCCGCCTCCTCCTCCGTAGGCCTCCGGGAGGTTGACGCCGATGTAGCCGAGCTTGGCCGCGGCTTGCCAGAGGCCCTGTGTTTCCGGGTGGCTCTTGGCGAAGGACGCGACCGCTTCACGTAGGGCCTTGTGCTCTTCGGATTCGATGAGGGTGGTCAATGTGACTCCTTGGGTGCGGGTTCGTCGTGGCTGGTCGCGCCCCTAGGGGCGGTCGCTCTCCACGACTGCCAAGAGGGTGCCGAGCTCCACTTGCTGTCCTGCCGTCACCTGCAACGCCGTTACCGTCCCTGCCGCCGGGGCGGAAATGACGTGCTGCATCTTCATCGCTTCGAGCCACACCAGCGGTTCTCCCGCCTGGACACTCGATCCGGTGATGAGACCGTCCGCCAGCTTGACGACCGTGCCGGGCATCGGGGCCAGCAGGGAGCCGGGGGTGTGCTGGGTCTGCGGGGCGGGGAAGCGGGGCAGGGCGGTGAGGCGGGTGGTGTTGACGTAGACCTCGTCGCCGTGTCGGGCCACCTCGAACCGCCGCCGGACGCCGTCCACTTCCAGGACGACCAGGTGCGCGTCGGCCCGCACGACCTGGACTCCCTCGGCCGTCGGTCCGGTCCGCCCGTGCGCGTACCCGACCTCGATCTCCTCGCCGTCCACCGCGTACCGCTTCGTCTGCGGCCGGGAGGGCAGGTTGCGCCAGCCTCCCCAGCGGGAGCCGGTGCGTGCCGCGTCCGCGAGGGCCGCGGCCAGGGGGACGTGCGGATCGGCGGCCGGTGCGGTCAGCTCGGGCAGGTGGCGGTCGTAGAAGCCCGTGTCCATGCGGGCCGACGCGAACTCCTCGTGGCGCAGGGAGCGGACGAGGAGGTCTCGGTTGGTGGTCGGGCCGTGGATCGTCGCCTGTTCCAGCGCGCCCGCGAGCCTGCGGATCGCCTCCGCGCGCGTGGGGGCGTGGGCGACGACCTTGGCGAGCATGGGGTCGTAGTGGACGCCGATCGGGTCGCCGTCCTCGAAGCCCGTGTCCAGGCGGACGCTGCTCGGGACGGTCAGGCGGTGCAGGGTGCCGGTCTGGGGGGTCCAGTCCTTCGCCGGGTCCTCCGCGTAGAGGCGGGCCTCGACCGCATGGCCACGCGCGCGTGGGGGTTCGGCGTCGAGCGCCCCGCCCTCCGCCACGCGGATCTGCTCGGCCACCAGGTCCAGGCCGAAGACCGCCTCCGTGACGGGGTGTTCGACCTGGAGGCGGGTGTTCATCTCCAGGAAGTGCGCGCGGCCGTCGGCGACCAGGAACTCGACCGTGCCCGCGCCGACGTAGTCCACGGCACGGGCGGCTCGTACGGCCAGCGTGCGCAGTTCGGCGTCCAGTTCCGGCGTCAGGCCGGGCGCCGGGGCCTCCTCGATCACCTTCTGGTGGCGGCGCTGCAGGGAGCAGTCGCGGGTGCCCAGGGCCCACACCGTGCCGTGGGCGTCGGCGAGGATCTGGACCTCGACATGGCGGCCGTTCTCGACGTACGGCTCGACGAACACCTCGCCGTCGCCGAAGGCGCTCGCCGCCTCCGCGCGGGCGGCCTCCAGGGCGTCGGCCAGGTCCTCCAGCCGGCGTACGACGCGCATGCCGCGCCCGCCGCCGCCCGCCGCCGCCTTCACCAGGACCGGCAGGTCGGCCTCCGTCACCGCGTCCGAGGCCAGGGGCGCGAGGCCCATCAGCTCCTTCGCGCGCGTCTTGGACGCCATCGCCTCGATCGCCGCAGGCGGCGGGCCGATCCAGACCAGTCCCGCGTCCAGGACGGCGCGCGCGAACTCGGCGTTCTCGGAGAGGAAGCCGTAGCCGGGGTGCACGGCGTCCGCGCCCGCCGCGACGGCCGCCTTCACGATGAGGTCGCCGCGCAGGTAGGTGTCGGCGGGGGCAGCCCCCGGGAGTCGTACCGCCGTGTCGGCCACGCGCGCGTGGAGCGCGTTCTCGTCCGCGTCCGAGTGCACGGCGACCGTCCGGATTCCCGACTCGCCGCAGGTGCGGAAGATGCGGCAGGCGATCTCGCCGCGATTCGCCACCAGAACCGACGTAACGGAAGCAACAGAAGCAACAGAAGTAGCCGAAGTAACCGAAGTAGTCATGTGCCTCACATCCGGAAGACGCCGAAGCCGCCGCGCGCACCCTCGTACGGCGCCGTGTGGATGGCTGACAGGCACAGTCCCAGGACCGTGCGGGTGTCGCGCGGGTCGATGACGCCGTCGTCGTAGAGCCGTCCCGAAAGGAACATCGGCAGCGACTCGGACTCGATCTGCTCCTCCACCAGGGCGCGCAGGGCGGCGTCGGCGTCCTCGTCGTAGGGCTGTCCCTTCCCGGTCGCCGACTGGCGGGCGACGATCGACAGGACGCCGGCGAGCTGCTGCGGGCCCATCACGGCCGACTTGGCGCTCGGCCAGGCGAAGAGGAAGCGGGGGTCGTAGGCGCGTCCGCACATGCCGTAGTGACCGGCGCCGTACGAGGCGCCCATGAGCACCGACAGGTGGGGCACCCGGCTGTTGCCGACCGCGTTGATCATCATCGCGCCGTGCTTGATGATGCCGCCCTGCTCGTACTCCCGGCCGACCATGTAGCCGGTGGTGTTGTGCAGGAAGAGCAGGGGGATGTCGCGCTGGTTGGCGAGCTGGATGAACTGGGCCGCCTTCTGGGACTCCTCGGAGAAGAGGACTCCCTGGGCGTTCGCCAGGATGCCGACCGGATATCCGTGCAGGGCCGCCCAGCCGGTCACCAGGCTGCTGCCGTACAGCGGCTTGAACTCGTCGAAGTCGGAGGCGTCGACGATCCGGGCGATGACCTCGCGCGGGTCGAACGGAGTGCGCAGATCCCCGGGGACGATCCCCAGAAGCTCCTCCTCGTCATACTTGGGAGCTACGGCCGGGCCGGGATCCCGGTACGCCTTGCGGTGGTTGAGGCGGGCCACGACCCGCCGGGCCTGCCGCAGCGCGTCCCGCTCGTCGACGGCGAAGTGGTCGGCGAGGCCCGACACGCGCGCGTGCATCTCCGCACCGCCCAGCGACTCGTCGTCGCTCTCCTCGCCCGTGGCCATCTTCACCAGCGGCGGTCCGCCGAGGAACACCTTCGCCCGGTCCTTGACCATGATCACGTGGTCGGACATGCCGGGGATGTACGCGCCGCCGGCGGTGGAGTTGCCGAAGACGACGGCGACGGTCGGGATGCCGGCGGCGGAGAGCCGGGTCAGGTCGCGGAAGATCGCGCCGCCCGGGATGAAGATCTCCTTCTGGGAGGGCAGGTCCGCGCCGCCCGACTCCACCAGGCTGATGAGGGGCAGCCGGTTGGCGAGGGCGATGTCGTTGGCGCGCAGGGCCTTCTTCAGGGACCAGGGGTTGCTGGCGCCGCCGCGCACGGTCGGGTCGTTGGCGGTGATCAGACACTCGACGCCCTCGACGACCCCGATGCCGGTGACGAGGGACGCGCCCACCGCGTACTCGCTCCCCCAGGCCGCCAGCGGCGACAGCTCCAGGAACGGCGTGTCGGGGTCGAGGAGCAGCTCGATGCGCTCGCGGGCGAGCAGCTTGCCGCGTGCGCGGTGCCGGGCGACGTACTTCTCGCCGCCGCCGGCCAGCGCCTTCGCGTGCTCGGTGTCGAGGTCGGCGAGCTTGGCGAGCATGGCCTCGCGGTGCGCGCGGTGGTCGGGGCCGTGGGCGTCCAGGGTGGACGTGATGACCGTCAAAGGAGGGCCTCCGGGATGTCCAGGCGGCGGGAGCGCAGCCATTCGCCGAGCGCCTTGGCCTGCGGGTCGAAGCGGTGCCGGGCGGCGACGCCGGCGCCGAGGACGCCCTCGACGACGAAGTTCAGGGCGCGGAGGTTCGGCAGGACGTGGCGGGTCACGGTCAGCCCCTGGCTCTCAGGTATGAGCTGCTGGAACCTGTCGGCCGTCAGCTCGTGGGCGAGCCAGCGCCAGGCCTCGTCCGTGCGGGCCCACACCCCCACGTTGGCGTCCCCGCCCTTGTCGCCGCTGCGGGCGCCGGCGACGAGCCCGAGGGCCGCGCGCCGCACGGGACCCGGCGGCAGCGGATCCGGCAGCTCCGGTTCCGCCGCCGCTTCGAGAACGAGGGTGTCGGCGGCCGGGGGCGCGGGGACGGGCTCGCGGCGCCCGTCGTCGAGGACGGCGATGTGCTCGACGTCGTCCTGGGGGATGTACGCGGCCTCGAACACCCCGTAGGGGGAACCCTTCCCGGGTGGCGCGAGCACATGGAAGCCGGGGTAGCTCCCAAGAGCCAGCTCGACGGCGGCACCGCTCAACGCCCGTCCCACGACGGCCTGTTCCGGGTCCCGTACGACGAGGCGGAGCAGCGCGCTCGCCGTCTCCTCGGTGTCGGCGTCGGGGCGATCGGTGCGGACCAGCTCCCAGCGCACCTCCTGCGGGCGGGACTTGGCGAACGCGTCCGCCATCTGCTCGCGCACGAGCGCCGCCTTGGCCTCGATGTCGAGCCCGGTGAGCACGAAGACGACCTCGTTGCGGAACCCGCCGACGCGGGTGCGGCCCACCTTGAGGGTCGGCGGCGGGGCCTCGCCGCGCACACCGTCGACCCGGACGCGGTCCGGGCCGTCCTGGGTGAGCCGTACGGTGTCCAGCCGGGCGGTGACGTCGGGGCCCGCGTACCGGGCGCCGGTCGTCTCGTACAGGAGCTGGGCGGTCACCGTGCCGACGTCGACGAAGCCGCCGGTGCCGGGGTGCTTGGTGATGACGCTGCTGCCGTCCTCGTGGATCTCGGCGAGGGGGAAGCCGGGCCGCAGCGCGGGTCCCTCGCGGAAGAACGCGTAGTTGCCGCCGGTGGCCTGTGTCCCGCACTCCAGGACGTGTCCGGCGACGACCGCTCCCGCGAGCCGGTCGTACTCCCCCGGCGCCCAGCCGAAGTGCGCGGCGGCCGGCCCCATGACCAGCGCCGCGTCGGTGACGCGTCCCGTGACGACGATGTCCGCGCCCTCCCGCAGACAGGCCGCGATGCCGAAGCCGCCGAGGTAGGCGTGGGCGGTGAGGCTGTCGGGGTGGCCGGGACCGAGGTCGTCGCCTTCGACGTGCGCGACGCGTACGGGGATGCCGAGCCGGTCCGCCGACTGCCGTACGGCGTCGGCGAGTCCGGCCGGATTGAGGCCGCCGGCGTTGGTGACGATCCGGACGCGGCGGTCGTGGGCGAGGCCGAGGGACTCCTCCAACTGGCGCAGGAAGGTGCGGGCGTACCCGGCGGACGGGTCCTTGAGGCGGTCCCGTCCCAGGATCAGCATGGTGAGTTCGGCGAGGTAGTCGCCGGTGAGGACGTCGAGTTCGCCGCCGGTGAGCATCTCGCGGACCGCGTCGAAGCGGTCGCCGTAGAAGCCGGAGGCGTTGCCGATGCGCACGGCCGTCGCCGCGCGAGGGGCAGCCGGCGCGGTCACCGGGCGGTTCCCTTCGGCGGGCGGTCGGCGCCGGGCGGGCCCGCGAAGGCCTGGGCGACGTCCAGCCAGCGGTCGGCGTCGGGGCCTTCGGCGTGCAGGGCGAGGTCGGCGCGGTGGGCGCGCCGGGTGACGAGGAGGCAGAAGTCGAGGGCGGGGCCGGTGACGCGGTCGTCGGCGTCCTCGGGCCCGTACCCCCACACCTCACCTGAGGGGCTGGTCAGTTCGACCCGGAACTCCTCGAACGGCACGGGCTGTCCGTGCACGCCGAAGGCGTAGTCGCGGGTGCGGACGCCGAGCCGGGCGATGTGCCGCAGCCGGTCGGTGGGCGCGGGCGCGGCGCCCAGCGCGTCCGCGACGTCCAGGCCGTGGGCCCAGGTCTCCATGAGGCGGGCGGTGGCCATCGAGGCGGTGGACATGGGTGGGCCGTACCAGGGGAAACGCGCTCCCTCGGGCGCCGCCCGCAGGGCGCCCTGGAGGGCCTCGCGTCCGGCCCGCCAGCCGCCGAGCAGCCGCACGGGCGGCTTCGCGGCGCCCTGCTCGGCCCCGTTGTCCACGAAGTCGCCGGGCTCGGCCAGCGCCTTCTCGACCTCACGGGCGAAGGCTTCCTGGTCGGTCACGGCCAGCAGGGAGGAGTGGTCGGTCCAGGTGAGATGCGCGATCTGGTGCGCGACGGTCCAGCCGGCGGCCGGGGTGGGGAGCGCCCACTGCTCCGGCCCCAACTCGGCGACAAGCCGGTCCAGTTCGTCGCTTTCGGCACGGAGATCATCGAGCACAGGGGTCGGGTCGGCCATGCGGCGAGCTTGGCACCGACCCCAGAAACAATCAAGCATGCTTGCATTAATTTGGCCAAGCCGCTCATCGACCCAGGCGTTCCCCGGCCGAGCCGCTCATCCCCGTCAGAGCAGGACGGCACACGGGGTCCCGGCGGCCTCGGCGGCCGCCGGCCGCCCCCGTCAGACTTCCGGAACCGCCGCCTTCGCGCGCTTCCCGCGCCCCACCTGCGTGCGCACCGCGCCCATGCTCGCCCCGATGACCAGGGCGACGGCCGCCGCCTGGGTGGTGGTCAGGGACTGGTCGAGGACGAGGAAGCCCGCGGTCGCCGCGACAGCCGGTTCCAGGCTCATCAGGATCGCGAAGGTGGAGGCGGGCAGGCGGCGCAGGGCGAGGAGTTCGAGCGTGTACGGAAGCACCGAGGACAGGACGGCCACCGCCGCGCCGAGGCCCAGCGTCACCGGGTCGGCCAGCTTGGCGCCCGACTCCGCGAGGCCCAGCGGGAGGAACGCCAGCGCGCCCACCGCCATCGCCAGGGCCAGACCGTCCGCCTGCGGGAAACGGCGGCCGGTGCGGGCGCTGAAGACGATGTACGCGGCCCACATGGCCCCCGCCCCCAGCGCGAACGCCACGCCCGTCGGATCGAGGGCGCCGAAGCCCCCGCCTCCGTCGCCCCCGCGCCCCTCGCCGCCCCCTCCGGCGCTGAGCAGGAAGACGCCCGCGAGGGCCAGACCGGCCCAGACCAGGTTCAGCGCGCGGCGCGAGACGAAGACCGAGAGCGCCAGCGGGCCCAGCACCTCCAGCGTCACCGCCACGCCCAGCGGGATGCGGTCCACGGCCTGGTAGAAGAGGCCGTTCATCGCGGCCATCGTGACGCCGAAGACGACGACCGTCCCCCAGTCCGTGCGCGAGTGTCCGCGCAGCCGCGGCCGGCAGATCACCAGCAGCACCACCGCCGCCACCAGCAGCCGCAGCGCCACCACGCCGAGCGCGCCGGCCCTCGGCATCAGCGTCACCGCCAGCGCGCCGCCGAACTGCACCGAGATCCCGCCGGCCAGCACCAGACCGACCGGACCGAGGGAGCCGAACCGGCCCGGGGCCGCCGAGAGCTGCGGCGAGGCGACAGCGGCGGTGACGGTCGCAGTCGCAGTCGCAGTCGCGGCTGCTGTGTCGGGGGGTGTCACGGGCGGTCCAGGTGCTCGGCTCGGTTCGTTCATCACGATGTACTACCGAGTCCAGGTTAATGGACCTCGTCAGGCGTGTGAACCGTTTTTGCCGCTGTCTCGGGCTGTGAGATGCCCGACGCTCTCAGATCCCGGGCCGGGGCGTCGGGCGGCGCAGACGGGAAAGAGCTATCGGCGAGCCATGTACAGGTCCAGGGCCTTCTGCAGCACCCGGTTGAGCGGAAAGTCCCACTCGCCGACGTACTCCACGGCCTCTCCGCCCGTTCCGACCTTGAAGCGCAGCAGGCCGAGCAGGTGGTTGGACTCCTCCAGGGTGTCCGTGATGCCCCGCAGGTCGTAGACGGCGGCGCCGAGTTCGTGCGCGTCGGCCATCATGCGCCACTGCATGGCGTTGTTGGGCTGAACCTCGCGTTTGCGGCTCGTGGAGGCGCCGTAGGAGTACCAGACGTGCTCGCCGACGGTCAGCATGGTGGCGGCGGCGAGGATCTCGCCGTCGTGGTGGGCGAGGTAGAGCCGCATGCGGTCCGGATGTTCGGCGTTCAGCGCGCTCCACATGCGCTGGAAGTACGGCAGCGGGCGCGGGATGAACCGGTCGCGCTCGGCGGTCTCGGTGTAGAGGCCGTAGAACGCCGGCAGGTCCTCGTAGCCGCCCCGGACGACCTTCACGCCCGCCTTCTCCGCCTTCTTGATGTTGCGCCGCCACTGCTGGTTGAGGCCGCCGTGCACCTCCTCCAGGGACCGTCCGGCGAACGGGATCTGAAAGACGTAGCGCGGCTGGCCGGCCGCGAAACCCTCCTCCCCGTCCGGCTCGGTCTGCTGCCAGCCGGAGCCGCGCAGCCGGTCGGCGACCTCGAAGGCGCGCGGATCGTACGAGCTCGGCTCCGCGTCCCGCAGCCGGTGGGCGCCGGGGTCGGCGATGGCCGCCTTGACGGCGTCGGCGCTCCAGCGTCGTACGGCGACGGGCGGGCCCAGCTTCACCGAGAACGCGCCCAGCGCCCTCAGATGGGCGAGCATCGGGTCCAGCCAGCGCTCGACCAGATCGGGCGCGTACCAGTCGATCACCGGCCCCTCGGGGAGATAGGCCAGGTACTTCTTCAGCTTCAGCTTGGGCAGCGGCCGCAGCAGCGCCAGCCCGGCCCCCACGAGCACGCCGGCCTCGTCGATCCACCCCAGGCTCTCCGCCCGCCAGTCCGGCTTGACGTCCCCCCACGAGGGGATCTGCATATGGCTGGCGGAGGGACGGGCCGCGATGAACGCCAGGTGCTCGGCGCGACTGATGGACTGGACACGCAGGCTGGTACGGCTCATCCGCAAGGGCTCCTTCGAACGGTTGTGCAGACGAGCCAGCCTAGGAGTCGATCACGGTCATCCCCGGGACCGAGCGCGTCGACCGCCGCCGTGTCGGCCACACGCGCGTGCAGATGGCCGACACGCGTCCCCCGTCCCGTCAGTCACCCACCCCGCGCGCCACCCATCCCCCGAGTCACCCGCCCCGCGCGCCACCCGTCCCGTCAGTCACCCGCCCCGCGCGCCACCCATCCCGTCAGTCACCCGCCCCGCGCGCCACCCGTCCCGTCAGTCACCCACCCCGCGCGCCACCCGTCCCCCGAGTCACCCGCCCCGCGCGTCACCCGTCCCGTGAGTCCCTTCCGCCGCCTCATCCAACCCCTCCGCCAGCACCTCCGCGAGATGCCGGCCCCGCACCCCCGCCAGCTGCTCCAGCTGTGTCCGGCAGGAGAACCCGTCCGCGAGGATCACGGCCCCCTCCGGGGCGTCCCGCACGGCCGGCAGCAACTGCTCCTCCGCGCACGCCGTGGACACCTCGAAGTGTCCTTTCTCGAAGCCGAAGTTGCCGGCGAGGCCGCAGCACCCCCCACTCAGCGCACCGCCGAGCCCCGCGGCCTCGCGGAGCCGCCTCTCGGCCTCGTCGCCCAGGACCGCATGCTGGTGGCAGTGGGTCTGGCCGACCGTCGGGCGGTCCAGGCGGGGCGGGGTCCAGCCCGGTGCGTGCCGCTCCAGGGTCTCCGCGAAGGTGAGGACGCGGGCGGCGAGACGGGCCGCGCGCGGGTCGTCGTGCAGCAGCTCGGGCAGATCGGTGCGCAGGGCGGCCGCACAGCTCGGCTCCAGGACGACGACCGGTGCGCCGGTCTCCAGCACCGGTTCCATCAGGTCGAGCGTGCGGCGCAGCACCACGCGCGCGTGGTCGAGCTGGCCGGTGGAGACATAGGTCAGCCCACAGCAGACCCGGCCCCGGCGGGCCGTCGGCAGCGCGGCCGCGCTCCTCGACCGGCCGTCGCCCACCGGCCGTCCCCGCATCCGCAGGGTCGGCGGCAGCGCCACCCGCAGCCCCGCCGCCTCCAGCACCCGGACGGCGGCCCGGCCCACGGACGGCGAGAGGTGCTCGGTGAAGGTGTCGGGCCACAGGACGACCAGCTCACCCCCGTCCCCCATGGGCTTTCGCCGCCGCCACCACGCGCTGAACGTCTCCGTCGCCAGTCGCGGGATCGCCCGCTCCGGCGCGATCCCGCCCAGCCGCCTGGCGGCACCCGCGAGCAGGCCGACGGAGGCGAGCGCGTTGAGCAGCGGAGCCGCCCGTACCCGGCTCGCCCAGCGCAGCCAGACCGGCAGCCACCCCATGCTGTAGTGCGCGGCCGGGCGCCGACGCCCCGCGTAGTGGTGGTGCAGGAACTCCGCCTTGTAGGTGGCCATGTCGACCTCTACGGGGCAGTCGGAGCGGCAGCCCTTGCAGGACAGGCACAGGTCGAGCGCGTCCCGGACCTCCGGGGAGCGCCAGCCGTCGGTCACCAGCTCACCGGCCAGCATCTCGTGCAGCAGACGGGCACGCCCGCGCGTGGAGTGCTCCTCCCGCCCGGTGGCGCGGAACGACGGACACATCACCCCCGCCCCCGCCCCGTCGACGGGCGTCGTCGTCCGGCACTTGGCGACGCCCACGCAACGGCGCACCGCCGCCGAGAAGTCGCCGCCGTCGGACGGGTACCCGAAGGCCACGTCGACCGGCTCGCGCGGGAGGACGGCGAAGCGGAGATTGCCGTCCAGCGGCGCGGGACGGACCAGCATCCCCGGGTTGAGCAGGTCGTCCGGGTCCCAGACCCCCTTCGCCCGCTCGAACAGCGCGACCATGTCGGACCCGTACATCCTGGGCAGCAGTTCGGCCCTGGCCTGCCCGTCGCCGTGCTCCCCGGACAGCGAGCCCCCATGGGCGACCACCAGCTCGGCCAGCTCCTCCGAGAACCGCCGGAAGCGGGCGACCCCGGTCTCCGTCAGCAGATCGAAGTCGATCCGCACATGGATGCAGCCGTCCCCGAAATGCCCGTAGGGGGTGCCCCGCAGGCCGTGCTGCGCGAGCAGCCCGCGGAAGTCGCGCAGGTAGGCGCCGAGCCGGGCCGGCGGCACCGCGCAGTCCTCCCAGCCGGGCCAGGCCTCGGAGCCGTCCGGCATCCGGGTCGCCGTGCCGCTCGCGTCCTCCCGGATCCGCCACAGCGCCCGCTGCCCGGCAAGGTCGCGCACGATCCGCGCGTCCAGCCCGTCCGCCGCGCGGACGATCGTCTCCGCACGCGCGTGTGCCTCGCCCGCCGACTCGCCGCCCGTCTCGACGAACAGCCAGGCCCCGCCCCGCGGCAACCCCTCCCGATCCCTCGCCGGAACCAGGTCGGCCGCCATGCCCTCCACCGTCAGCGGCCCGTACCTCAGCAGCCCGGCCGCGGCCTCGGCGGCGGCGCCCTCGTCCGGGTAGCCGAGGACGGCGAGCGCACGCGCGCGTGGAGCCTCGACGAGCCTGACGACGGCCTCCGTCACCACGCCCAGGGTGCCTTCGCTGCCGCAGAACGAGCGGGCGACGTCGGCGCCGTTCTCCGGCAGCAGCGCGTCCAGCGCATACCCGGAGATACGGCGGGGCAGCTCGGGAAACCCGGTCCGCAGCCGGGCCAGCTCGCCCTCCACGAGTTCCCGCAGCCCGTCCGGCGCGCCGGCCCACCCCTGCCCGACCCGCAGCCGCCGCCCGCGCGCGGTGACGACGTCCAGCTCGCGCACGCTGTCCGCCGTCGTCCCCCACGCCACCGAGTGGGAGCCGCACGAGTTGTTGCCGATCATCCCGCCGAGCGTGCACCGGCTGTGCGTGGACGGATCCGGCCCGAAACGCAGCCCGTAGGGGGCGGCGGCCTCCTGGAGCCGGTCGAGCACGAGCCCCGGCTGCACGACGGCGGTCCGCGCGACGGGATCGAGGGAGACCACCCGGTTCATGTACCGGGTGAAGTCGAGCACGACCCCCGTCCCGGTCGCCTGCCCCGCGATCGAGGTCCCCCCGCCGCGCGCCACCACCGGCACCCCGCGCCCCCGACACACCTCCAGGACGGCCGCGACGTCGTCGCCGTCCCGAGGCGCGACGACCCCTAGGGGAACCCGCCGGTAGTTGGACGCGTCCATGGTCACCAGCGCCCGGTCGGTCACCCCGAACCCGACGTCCCCCCGGACGACGAGCCGCAGCGCACGTTCAAGACCGTCAGAGCCGTCGTCGCCGGCATTGCCCTCGTCACCCTCGTCGCCCGCATTGCCCTCGTCACCCTCGTCGCCCGCATTGCCCTCGGTGTCCGCCAGATGCGTCATACGTCCCAGCAAACCAAAAACCTCGTCTCACCCGACGGACGATGTTGCGGCCAGGTTTCCCCCACCGGATACCCTCCCCTCGTGGCTGAGATCCAGATTCCTGCTGACATCAAGCCCGCCGACGGTCGTTTCGGCGCGGGCCCCTCCAAGGTGCGGGTGGAGGCGCTGGACGCCCTGGCCGCCACCGGCACGTCCCTCCTCGGCACCTCCCACCGCCAGGCCCCGGTCAAGAACCTGGTCGGCAAGGTGCGCGAGGGCGTCTCCGAGCTGTTCTCCCTCCCCGAGGGCTACGAGGTCGTCCTCGGCAACGGCGGGTCGACGGCCTTCTGGGACGTCGCGACGCACGGCCTGATCGAGAACAAGTCGCAGCACCTCACGTTCGGTGAGTTCAGCTCGAAGTTCGCGAAGGCGGCCAAGCTCGCGCCCTGGCTGGCCGAGCCGACCGTGATCTCCTCCGACCCGGGCACGCACCCCGAGGCGGCGGCCGAGGCAGGCGTCGACGTCTACGCGTTCACCCACAACGAGACCTCGACGGGTGTCGCCGCCCCGCTGAAGCGGGTCGCGGGCGCAGACGCCGGCTCCCTGGTCCTGGTGGACGCCACCTCCGGCGCGGGCGGCCTCCCGGTCGACATCGCCGAGACGGACGTCTACTACTTCGCCCCGCAGAAGTCCTTCGCCTCCGACGGCGGCCTGTGGATCGGCGTGTTCTCCCCGGCGGCGATCGAGCGCGCGGAACGCGTCCACGCGTCCGGCCGCCACATTCCGGAGTTCTTCAGCCTCCCCACGGCGATCGACAACTCCCGCAAGAACCAGACGTACAACACCCCGGCCCTGAGCACTCTGTTCCTCCTCAACGAGCAGCTGGAGTGGATCAACGGCCAGGGCGGCCTGGCGTGGTCGTCGGCCCGCACGAAGGACTCCTCGACGCGCCTGTACACGTGGGCGGAGGAGTCGAAGCACGCGACCCCGTTCGTCACGGACCCGGCCAAGCGCTCCCAGGTCATCGGCACGATCGACTTCGCGGACGAGATCGACGCCGCCGCGATCGCCAAGGTCCTGCGCGCCAACGGCATCGTCGACACCGAGCCCTACCGCAAGCTCGGCCGCAACCAGCTCCGCGTGGCGATGTTCCCGGCGATCGACCCGGCGGACGTCGAGGCGCTGACGGAGTGCATCGACTACGTGATCGAAAAGCTCTAGCAGTTCTTTCGTACGGTTCTTTCGTACGGCTCCTTTGTACGGCTCCGAAGGGCGCCCGGCGCGACACCCGCGCCGGGCGCCCTCGTCGTGCACACCGCTCACGCCGCCGTGCAGCTCACGCTCGGCGCGCCCCCGCCGCCCGGCGCGCCCCCGAAGCCGAAGCTCGTCGAAGCGCCCACCGGTACCGCCCCGTTGTGGGAGGCGTTCACCGCCGTCACCGTCGCGCCGCTCTGGGTGTACGAGGCGTTCCACATGCTCGTCACCTGTTGTGAGCCGGCCCAGGTCCAGGTGACCTTCCAGGACGAGAGGGCCGTCGTCCCGGTGTTGGTGACCTTCACGTCGGCGTTGAAGCCGCCGCCCCAGTCGCTGCTGACGACGTAGGCGGCGGCGCAGGACGCCGTGGTCCCCCCGCCGCCGCCCCCGCCACCGCCGCCGCCCGTGCTCGGGAAGCCCGGAGCCTTCACACTGGCCAGGTAGCCGTCCTTCACCGTGTCGACGGTCGTCCAGTCGTCCTTCAGAATGCCGCCCGTGTCACCGGAGTTGGGGTTCCAGGACCAGAAGGTCCAGTGGACGGAGTCGGCGCCGTACGTCGAGGTCGGCCGGAGGTAACTCACCAGCGCCGCCAGCCACTTCTGGTCCACCGTCGCGGCGAGCGTCGTGCCGAACTCGCCCACCCACACGGGCGCGATGTTCTGCTTGAAGATGTAGCCCCAGTACTTGTCCCAGATCCCCGGCATGTTCGCGGGGAACGTGGGATCGCTGAACCAGCTCTGCTGAGCGACGCTCGTCGCGTAGTCGTGGGCCGAGTAGACCACCCGGTTCGCCACGTTCAGCTGCACCGGGTACTGCGCGACGCCCATCAGGTTGCCGCCCCACCAGCCCGACACGCCGTTGAAGGTCTGCACGCCCTCCACGAAGATCAACAGGTCGGGGTTGACCGACAGAACGGCGTTGCCGGCGCGTTGTGCGGCCAGTCGCCAGTCCGTCGCCGTGTCGCCGCAGCCCCAACAGGCGGGATCGTGGGGCTCGTTGTGCAGGTCGATGCCGACGACCGTGTCCTGGCCCAGATAGCGGGTCGCGAGGGACTTGAGGTTGGCGATCCACGTCGACTCGGGAACCGCGGCCGTGTACCAGAGCGCTGACTGGCCGCCGGCGTCCGGGCGGTGGCGGTCGAGGATGACCTTCAGGCCGTCCTGACCCGTCCACGGCCGCGTACTGCCCGGTGAGGCCGATCCGCGCCCGCACCTCGCGCGGCTGCCGGCCCACGTCCAGCCCGGCCACCGTCGCCCGGCCGCCGTCCAGCCGGACGAGCGTGGCCAGGATGCGCACGGCGGTGGTCTTGCCGGCCCCGTTCGGCCCGAGCAGTCCGTGCACGGTGCCCTCCCGGACGGCCAGGTCGAAGCCGTCGAGGGCGCGTTTGTCGCCGTAGCGCTTCTCCAGCCCCTCGGCGAGCACGGCGTGTCCGTCGCTCATCGGGTCCCCCTCTTCTCTCTTCCCTCGGTCTTCCCCGAGCCCTCCGGTTAACTGGGTACACCGTACCCGATTACGCGTACACCGTACTCGGTTTTTCGACGGCAAACTAAGCTGCGCCCATGACGAGCAGTACGGAGACCAGCGGCAGCGGCGACATCAACCGCACCCTCGAGCTGCTGTGGGACACCGGCAAGCGCCCGAGCCGCGGACCCAAGCCGAGCCTGACGCTGGACCAGATCGTGGAGCGAGCCGTGGAGATCGCGGACCGGGACGGACTCCCCGGGGTCTCGATGCGCCGCATCGCCACGGAACTGGGGACGGGCGCGATGTCCCTCTACCGCTACGTTCCCGGCAAGGCCGAGCTGCTCGACCTGATGCTGGACCGCGTCCAGCGCCCCTCCGAGAACCCGGCCGACCTCGGCGACGGCACCTGGCGCTCCGCCCTGGAGGCCATGGCCCACGCCACCCTCGCCCTCTACCGCCGCCGCCCCTGGCTGCTGGAGGTCAACCAGACGCGCCCGCTGCTGGGCCCGAGCGCGCTGGACGGCATGGAGAAGGTGCTCACCCTCATCCGGCCGATGGGCCTGACCGACCCCGAACTCGTCTCGACGGTCATCATGGTCGACGCCTACGTCGTCGGGGCCGCGCGCACACAGGTCTACCAGGAGGCTGCCGAGCGCACGTCGGGCATGACGACCGCCGACTTCTACTCGGCCCAGGCCCCGTTCCTGGAACGGGTCATGGCCACCGGCCGCTACCCGGTCCTCGCCTCCCTGGCCGAGGACACCTGGAGCGTCACTTTCGACCACTTCGGGTTCGGCCTGCAACAGATCCTGGACGGGCTGGAACTCCTCGTCGCCCAGCGGGAGTCGTGAGCGCGACCCTCAGTGCGCGCAGTCAGTGCGCGCAATGCGCACAGCGCGCTCAGTCGCGGCGCCGCAGCCGGCGCAGGCCGAAGAAGGCGGCGCAGACCACGGCGACGGCCAGCGCGCCGAACTTGACGCTGCCGGAGGCCGAGGAGCCGTCGCCGCCGCCGTCGCCCGCGGCGCTCGAACCGCCGCCCCCCGACGGGGACTCGGAACCGGAGGCGGTCGCGCCGTCGGGAGCGTCCTCCGCCTCCACCTCGCTCCCGGACCCCTCGGTCCCGTACATGAGCTTGGTGCCGTCGGCGGAGTAGCTGACGGACTCCCCCTGCCGCTGCAGCGGCACGTCGAGCCGCCCCTCGCGCTTGATCTTCCCGCCGTTCCAGTCGTAGTAGACGCCGCCGAAGTAGCCGCGGACGGCGAGCTGCGTGCCGTCCGGGGAGAAGGCGGCGTCGGTGGCCCACAGGTCGACGGGGACGGTGGGCTTGAAGACGTTCGCGCCGGACGTGGAGAGCTTCGCTGGCCCCTCGTACAGATGCCCCCCGTCCTCGTGCTTGTCGATGATGTACACGCGGCCGGTCTTGGGGTGGACGATCAGGGACTCGGCGTCGCGGGAGCCGTCCGTGTACTTCACGACGTACTGCTTGGCCCGGATGCTCTGGTCCTTGAGCTCCTTGGGCTCGGGGAGCTGATAGATCCAGACGTAGGGCCAGGTCACCCCGTCGTTGTCGCCGATGTCGCCGACCCAGAGCTGGTTGTCGGGACCCATGGCGATGGCCTCGACGTCACGCGGGGTGCCCACGCCGGTCAGGGTGATCGTGGCGACGGTCTTGCCGGTGCCGCTGTCCACGGCGTAGAGGCAGGCGCAGGTGTCCTGGTCGTTGTGCGTCCAGTAGACGCCCGGGTGCTGACGGGACGCCGCCAGGCCGCTGGACTCGGTGATCCGGGGGTCGGTGACGGTGAAACCCTTGTCGCCGTCGGCGGCGGTCGCGGGCGCGGCGAACACCCCCGTGAGGAGGACCGCGGCGAGGAACGCAGGCAAGCGACGCATGCCCCAAGCCTGCCATCCCGGCCGAGGTTTCACGGCGCGTGGCCCGTCTCACACCCCGGCCCGTCCCCTGCCTCCCGCTGATCCCCGATGATGAGCGGATGCTCAGGTTCATGCCCGTCGGTGATTCCCAGACGATCGGAAGCGCCGGCGAACACACATGGCGTTATCGGATGTGGCAGCACCTGCGCACGACGTACGGCGGCCCGTTCGCGGTCGTCGGACCGCGCGAGACGCTGTACGACAAGGCGACGGACGCGCCCACCTCCTACGAGTACGCCGATCCGGACTTCCCCCGCGCCCACCTGGCCGGCTGGGGCGAGGGCTGGCTGCACATGGCCCCGCTGATCGGCGGGGCGGTCCGCGCGCACCGGGCCGATGTGCTGCTGGTCGCCCTCGGCCTCATCGACCTGGGCTTCTACACGAACGCGGGGCAAACCGCCGCCAACGTACGGACGTTCGTGGCCGAGGCACGGGCGGCCAACCCCCGGGTGGGGATCGTCGCACTGCCGGTGATCCCGAACGTCCGCGCGCAGACGGAGCCCGACTTCGCCGCCGAGGTCGCCGCCTTCAACGAACTCCTCGCCAAGGCCCTCACCGACCTGGACGAGCCCCGCTCCCCGCTCCTGCTGGCGTCACCCCCGCCCGGATACGAGACGCACCTCGACACCTACGACGGCACCCACCCCAACGCGAGCGGCGAGCACAAGATCGCGGAGGCCTTCGCGGAGGCGATGTACCAGGGCTGGGAGCTGGGCGGGGCGTACGAGCGCTCGGCGTGACGCCGTCCGTGACCTTGTCACCGTGCGTATCGTTGTACTGCGCGGCCGCACCTGAGCGAGGGCGGCCGGGGAGGATCGCCACGATGACCGTCCTTGAAGACAGGATCGCGATGGCCGAGAGCGACAACACGAACACGCTCGACGAGATGTTCGAGCGGCTCGAGACGATGCCCGTCCCCGAGGGATACAAGGTCGAGATCGTCGAGGGGTTCGTCTACATGTCACCGCAGCGCGACACCCACTGGGAGATCATCCTGGACATCGTCGAACAGCTGCGGACCAAGTACCCCCGCAAGCGCGTGAAGTCCGACGTGCGCATCGACTACCCGGGGCACCTCAACGGATTCGCGAGCGATGTGACGGTGATGGCCGAGAGCGCCGCCAAGTCGGAGGAAGGCCGCTGGAGCCACGAGGACGTCGAGTTCGTCGCCGAGGTCATCTCCAAGGGCACCGCCGCCAACGACTACGGCCCGAAGAAGGCGGCCTACGCCACCGCCGAAGTCCCCGTCTACCTGATCGCCGACCCCTACCAGCGCCGCTGCCACCTCTACACCCAGCCCAAGAACGGTGAGTACATCACCGAGACGAAGATCGACTTCGGCGACGACGTCGACCTCACCGGCACGGCGGTCGGCCTCACCCTCAAGACCGACGACTTCCCCCGCGACTGACCGATTCCCCTTGCATCGAGCGCACTCGAAGCCGTTGGGTTGAGTTCCATGAAGTACACGCAGCTCGGACGCACCGGACTCAAGGTCAGCCGCCTCGTCCTCGGCACCATGAACTTCGGCCCGCAGACGGACGAAGCCGACAGCCACGAGATCATGGACGCGGCGCTCGGCGCGGGCATCAACTTCTTCGACACCGCGAACGTGTACGGCTGGGGTGAGAACAAGGGCCGTACCGAGGAGATCATCGGCAACTGGTTCGCGAAGGGCGGCGAGCGCCGCGACCAGGTAGTCCTCGCCACCAAGGTGTACGGCAACATGGCCGCCGACGGCGATGCCTGGCCGAACCACGACAAGCTGTCCGCCCTGAACATCCGGCGGGCCGTCGACGCGTCGCTGAAGCGGCTGCAGACCGACTACATCGATCTCTACCAGTTCCACCACATCGACCGCAGCACTCCCTTCGAGGAGATCTGGCAGGCGATCGACGTGCTGGTGCAGCAGGGCAAGATCCTCTACGCCGGGTCGTCCAACTTCCCCGGTTACAAGATCGCCCAGGCCAACGAGCTCGCCGCCCGGCGCGGCGGCACCATCGGGCTGGTCAGCGAGCAGTGCCTGTACAACCTGGCCGAGCGGCGCGCCGAGATGGAGGTCATCCCGGCCGCGCAGGAGTACGGGCTCGGGGTCATCCCGTGGTCGCCGCTGCACGGCGGTCTGCTGGGCGGGGTCATCAAGAAGGAGATCGAGGGCGGTCGCCGCGCCTCCGGACGGGCCGCCGACACCCTCGCCGACCCGACCTCACGCGCCCAGGTCCAGGCGTACGAGGACCTCCTCGACAAGCACGGGCTCGAGCCCGGCGAGGCCGCGCTGGCCTGGCTGCTCACCCGTCCCGGCGTGACCGGCCCGATCGTCGGTCCGCGCACCGCCGAGCAGCTCGACTCGGCACTGCGCGCGGTCGAGCTGGAGCTGAGCGAGGAACTGCTGACGGGTCTCGACGAGATCTTCCCGGGCCCGGGCCCGTCCCCGGAGGCCTTCGCCTGGTAAGGCCGCTGACAGCGGCCCCTGGGCAGGGCATGGCGGCGGCCGTCGTTTCGATCACGTCGGTCACGTCGGTCGCGTCGGCTACTTTCCGACGGCCGCCGCCACCGCCACCACGACGAACATCAGCACGAGCGCACCGGCCATGATCCGGTTCCGGGTCTTCGGGTCCACGCGTCGAGCCTAACCGGCCCCGCCGAGCGCCCAGCGCCCGACCGGCTCGTAACGGGGCTGCTCCCCGGGAACGCCGGACTTCGGCAGGTTGCTGCGCACCAGCACCAGCTCCCCGACCGTCCAGGTGCGGCCCACGAAGGCGTCCAGTTCCTCGACGTACGGCCGGACGTCCAGCGCGTCCCGGCTGCGGGCCAGCGTCAGGTGGGCCTTGTAGCGGCGGTGTTCGTCCATCTCCACGCCCGCCTTGCGGGCCGCGGCCTCCGCCCGCCCGGCCAGCAGTCGCAGCGCCGGCACGTCCTCGGCCGCGCCCGCCCACAGGGCCCGCCCGCGCCCGAACTGTCCGCCGCCGCGCACCGCCAGCGCAAAGGGCGCGCTGCGGTGCGCGGCCCGCTCCAGCCGTGCCGACAGGTCCGGGACGAGATCGTCGTCGACCTCGCCGTAGAAGGCGAGGGTGAAGTGCCAGCCGGGGCGGCCCGTCCAGCGCAGGCCCTCCGCACCGGGCAGCGCGCGCAACCGGGCGACCTCGGCGGCGAGTTCGTCGGCGACGTCCTCCGGGGGCAGCACTGCGGCGAAGAGTCTCATACGCCGATTGTCCCGGCTGCCGGGAGCATGCGCCGGGCATCATGGACGTCATGGAGATCACCATCAGAGAAGGCGGCCCCGACGACGTCCCCGTGATACTCGGCATGCTCGACAGCAGTGTGGAGTGGCTGGTCTCACAGGGGCGCACCGGTCAGTGGGGGACGAAGCCCCTGTCGGAGAGTCAGAGCGTGCTGGAGTCGATCGTCCGGTACATGGACGACGGCGAGGTGTTCATCGCCGAGGCCGACGGGGTGCCGGCCGCCACCGTCACCCTCACCGACGCACCCGGCGCCTACCTCGCCCACCTCCCGCCGCCCGGCGAGCCCGAGCGCTACATCCACTGGCTGGCCTCCGACCGCCGCTTCAAGGGCCACGGCGTGGGCAGCGCACTCCTCGCCCACGCCGCCGAGACCACCCGCCGGGCCGGCGTCGCCCTCCTGCGGGTGGACTGCTACGCCGGCGACGACAGAGCCCTCGTCGCCTACTACGAACGCAACGGCTTCACAGCGACGCAGGCCTTCACCGTCGGCGACAAAGACTGGCCGGGGCAGCTGTTGGCCAGACGCGTGTAGCCTCACCGGCCCCGCGGGCACGCTCGCGGGGCCCCGCGCAGGGCCGATGTCCCGCCGGAAACGGCACGGCGCGGCAGGGCAGTCAGCCGAGCCACTGCCTCCAGCGGGCGCGGGGCGGATCACAGCGGCCTGAGTCGACGGCTAGCCGGTAGGCGCGATCGGCGAGTTCCGTGTCCGACCACACCCGGGCGTCGGAGTCGGGGAGAGTGCGTCCGCTGCCGTCGGTGAGTCGGGAGACGCCGACGACGCAGTCGGGGCGCACCGTTTGGGCCGCATACCGCCCCAGGGTCACAGCGGCCAGGGCAACGACCGTCCCGGCGATGACGAGCAACCGCCGCGTGCTGCCGGCTCTGTGCGGGATCACCGGCTCATCGTACTGAGCGCAACGCGCCCAGTGGCTTGCCTGAGCCCGCCCGGCGTGCGCGCTCGGCCTTCGGTGGCACCGGACACCGGCCGGTGCCGCACCACCGGGGGCCAGCCGCCGAACCGCTGGAGGCGGCTGTCACGCCACCGAGCTGAGCTCCCGGTTCTTCCTCGGTACCAGTCGTACCGTCGGGTGACCCGCGGCCCAGCCGACCGAGAGGCGTAGGTTGCCCACTCGGGCCAGGACCACGCCGACGGTGAGGGCCGCGGTCGCTGCGATCGCGCCGCCGACCGCCAGGCCGGCCCGTACGCCGTACGCGTCCGTGATCCAGCCCGCTATCGGCGCTCCGACGGGTGAGCCGCCCAGGAAGACCATCATGTAGAGGGCCATGACACGGCCCCGCATGGCCGGGTCGGTGCCCATCTGGATGCTGGTGTTCGCGGTGACGTTGACCGTCATGCCGAACATTCCGATCGGGGCCATGAGCAGGGCGAACAGCCAGAGGGAGGGGGCGCCGGCGGCGACCGTCTCCATCACGCCGAAGGCGACCGCCGCCGCGATCATCACCCGCATCCTGGCCGTGCCGCGCCGGGCGGCGAGGAGGGCGCCGGCCAGGGAGCCGACCGCCATCAGGGTGTTGAAGAGGCTGTAGGCGCCGGCGCCCGCGTGGAAGACGTCGTCGGCGAAGGCGGAGAGGTAGACGGGGAAGTTGAAGCCGAAGGTGCCGATGAACCCGACCAGGGTGATGGTCCAGATGAGGTCGGGGCGGCCGGCCACGTAGTGCAGGCCCTCGCGCAGCTGGCCCTTGGCGCGCGGTGCGCGCTCGACGGCGTGCAGTTCGCGCGCCCGCATCAGCAGCAGGCCGGTGATGGGCGCGACGAAGGACAGGCCGTTGGCGAGGAACGCCCAGCCGGTGCCCACGCCGGTGATCAGCAGACCGGCGACGGCGGGGCCGACGAGGCGGGCGGACTGGAAGTTCGCGGAGTTGAGACTGACCGCGTTCTGCAGCTGGTCGGGGCCGACCATCTCGGAGACGAAGGACTGGCGGGCCGGGTTGTCGACGACGGTCGCGAGTCCGACGGCGAAGGCGGCCACGTAGACGTGCCAGACCTCGACGTGTCCGGAGAGGGTGAGCAGGGCCAGCGCGATGCCGGTGAGGGCCAGCGCGGACTGGGTGAACAGCAGCGCGCGGCGCTTGGGCAGGCGGTCGACGAGAACGCCGCCGTAGAGGCCGAAGAGAAGCATCGGCAGGAACTGCAGGGCCGTCGTGAAGCCGACGGCCGTCGCGGAGCCGGTGAGGCTGAGGACCAGCCAGTCCTGGGCGATGCGCTGCATCCAGGTGCCGATGTTCGAGACGACCTGGCCCATGAAGAACAGGCGGTAGTTCCTGATCCTCAGGGAGCTGAACATCGACGACGTGCGAGCGGGGGCGGAGTCTGCTCCGGATCCCGTACTCAAAAGGGTTCGCCTCCTCGAATGCTGCCGACAGGTACGCGAGTCACCGATGCGCAAGTCACAGGTGCGCGAGCTTCTCCAGGACCGGGGCGGCCTCGCGCAGCTTCGCCCACTCGTCCTCGTCGAGACCGTCGACCAGGGTGGCGAGGAAGGCGTTCCGCTTGGCGCGGCTCTCCTCGAGCATGGCCTCGGCCTGCTCGGTCTTCGTGACGACCTTCTGACGCCGGTCGTCGGGATGCGGCTCGAGCCGGACCAGTCCCTTGGCCTCCAGAAGCGCCACGATGCGGGTCATCGAGGGCGGCTGGACATGCTCCTTGCGGGCGAGTTCGCCCGGGGTGGCACTGCCGTAGAGGGAGAGGGTGCCGAGCACCGACATCTCGGTGGGGCTCAGCGACTCGTCGACCCGCTGGTGCTTGAGCCGGCGGGACAGTCGCATCACGGCGGAGCGCAGGGAGTTCACGGCGGCAGCGTCGTCGCCATGGGTGAGGTCAGACATCTCTTTAGGGTAACTCATTACCCTGGCTAAACAAGCTGGGGCGCGCCGGGATTCCCGTGACACCGGCCACGGAAACCCCTTCATCACTCGAACGAGTGAGTCGGCAGCGGAAAGTGACCGAAATGCGGTACGCGCCCGCGACCCTCGTCTCATGGGGACCAGTGTGCTCAGCCTGCGGATAGACGGGGAGCTGCTCGAACGGCTCCGGCAGCATGCCGCCAAAAGGGGAATGAGCGTCCAGGACTACGTAGTCCAGACGCTCATTCGCGACGACTTCGACGAGCGGTTCCAGACCGCCGTCGAGGAGACGGAGAAGTTCTACGGGCTCACGTAGGACCGCCGTCCGCCGTCGGGGCTCACACGAGGTCGAGGGCCGGCATCAGGTAGTAGAAGACGAACACGGCCGAGACCACGTACATCGGGACCGGCACGTCCTTGCCGCGCCCGGCCGCCAGCCGGAGCAGGACGAAGGCGATGAAGCCCATGCCGATGCCGTTGGTGATCGAGTAGGTGAACGGCATCATCACCATGGTGATGAAGGCCGGGACGGCGATGGTGTGGTCGGCCCAGTCGATCTCCTTGATCGAGCCGGCCAGGATCAGATAGCCGACCGCGAGCAGGGCGGGCGTCGCGGCCTGGGACGGAACCATCGTGGCGACCGGCGTGAGGAACAGCGCGACCGTGAAGAGGCCGCCGGTGACGAGGTTCGCGAAGCCGGTGCGCGCGCCCTCGCCGACGCCGGCCGTGGACTCCACGAAGGCGGTGGTGGCGGAGGAGGAGCTGGCGCCGCCCGCGGCGACCGCGAGGCCGTCCACGAAGAGGACCTTGTTGATGCCGGGCATCTCGCCCTGGGCGTTGGTCAGCTTGGCCTCGTCGCTGACGCCCATGATCGTGCCCATCGCGTCGAAGAAGCACGACAGCAGGACCGTGAAGACGAAGAGGATGCCCGTCAGGACGCCGACCTTGTCGAAGCCGCCGAACAGACTGACCTCGCCGATCAGCCCGAAGTCGGGGCTTGCGACGGGGTTGCCGGGCCATTCGGGCGTGGTGAGGCCCCAGGACGGGATCGTCGCGACGGCGTCGATGATCAGCGCGAGGAGGGTCATCGCGACGATCGAGATCAGGATCGCGCCGGGCACCTTGCGGGTGATCAGGGCCAGCGTGAGCAGCGCGCCCAGGATGAAGACGAGAACCGGCCAGCCGTTCAGATGGCCGTCACCGCCGAGCTGGAGCGGGACGGTGGTCTGGGCGGCGTCCGGGATGCGGCTGACGAAGCCGGAGTCGACGAGCCCGATCAGCATGATGAACAGGCCGATACCGATGCTGATCGCCTTGCGCAGCCCGAAGGGGACCGCGTTCATGACGCGCTCGCGCAGACCGGTGGCGACCAGCAGCATGACGACGAAGCCCGCGAGGACCACCATGCCCATCGCGTCCGGCCAGGACATCCGGGGCGCGAGCTGGAGCGCGACCACCGAGTTCACGCCGAGGCCGGCGGCCAGCGCGATGGGAACGTTGCCGATCACGCCCATGAGGAGCGTGGTGAAGGCCGCCGTCACACAGGTGGCGGTGACCAGCTGACCGTTGTCGAGCTGATGCCCGTACATGTCCTTCGCGCTGCCGAGGATGATCGGGTTGAGCACGATGATGTACGCCATCGCGAAGAAGGTGGCGAAACCGCCACGGATCTCCCGGGACAGGGTGCTGCCCCGCTCAGAGATCTTGAAGTAGCGGTCGATCATCAGAGGTTCCTACGATCAGAAGTAGCCAGGATATGGGCAAGATACGGACAAGATGAGGGCAAGGCAGGGGGCGATGCAAAACGGATTCAGTATGAACATATAAAGCCGACGATGCTATCTCCGCGCGTAGATGTCTTCCTCTCGTAAGCTGAGCCCATGGCGAAGTGGACCCCTACGCACGAGGCGCCGGAGCCCCTTGAGGGCCCCGTGGTCGCCACCATCACCGGCGGCACGATCCTCTGGTTCGTCCTCTTCCTCGTCCAGCTCCCCTTCTACGGCTGGTTCGACGACCACGGCCATCTGTGGTGGCTGTGGACGTGCCTGGCCGGCGCCGGGCTCGGGCTCATCGGCATCTGGTACGTCCGCAAGCGGGACGCGGCGATCAGGCGCGGGGCGACGACAGCCGAGCAGCCGGCCCCTCAGGGTTCTGCCGAGTAGCCGTACAACCGGCGTACTACCGCCGTCCTCCCCAGGTCGGATCTTCGGCATCTTCGGGGGGTGAACCCCCAAATCCGCACGTACCGTCGATTCCATGACCCATATCGACGCACCCGCCGCCCTGTCGACGGCGACCGGTCTCACCGCCGCCGAAGTCGCGGAGCGCGTCGCGCTCGGTCAGGTCAACGACGTGCCCGTCCGCAGCAGCCGTTCGGTCGGCGAGATCGTCCGGGCGAACGTCTTCACCCGCTTCAACGCGATCATCGGCGTGCTGTGGGTGATCATGCTCGCCGTCGCGCCCATCCAGGACAGCCTGTTCGGGTTCGTGATCCTCGCCAACACCGGGATCGGCATCCTCCAGGAGTGGCGGGCGAAGAAGACCCTCGACTCCCTCGCGGTCGTCGGCGAGGCCCGGCCCACCGTCCGCCGCGACGGGATCGCGACCGAGGTCTCCACCTCCGACCTCGTCCTGGACGACCTCATCGAGATCGGGCCCGGCGACAAGGTCGCCGTGGACGGGGTGTGCGTCGAGGCCGACGGGCTGGAGATCGACGAGTCGCTGCTCACCGGCGAGGCGGACCCCGTCGTGAAGCGACCGGGCGACGCGGTGCTGTCGGGCAGCTTCGTGGTGGCCGGCGGGGGCGCCTTCCAGGCCACCAAGGTCGGCCGCGAGGCCTACGCCGCCCAGCTCGCCGAGGAGGCCTCCCGCTTCACGCTCGTCCACTCCGAGCTGCGCTCCGGCATCTCCACGATCCTCAAGTACGTGACGTGGATGATGGTCCCGGCCGCGCTCGGGCTGGTCGTCACCCAGCTCGTCGTCAAGGAGAACGACCTCTCGGACTCCGTCGCCCGTACCGTCGGCGGCATCGTCCCGATGGTCCCGGAGGGGCTCGTCCTGCTCACCTCGGTCGCCTTCGCGATCGGCGTCATCCGGCTCGGCCGGCAACAGTGCCTGGTGCAGGAGCTCCCGGCCATCGAGGGCCTCGCCCGCGTCGACACCGTCTGCCTGGACAAGACCGGGACCCTCACCGAGGGCGGCATGGACGTCAGCGAGCTGCGCACCCTCGACGGCGGCGACGAGAGTTACGTACGGCGGGTCCTCGGCGCCCTCGGGGAGTCCGACCCGCGCCCGAACGCCTCCCTCCAGGCGATCATCGACGCCTACCCGGACGCCGAGGACTGGCGCTGCACCGAGTCCCTGCCCTTTTCCTCCGCGCGCAAGTACAGCGGCGCCAGCTTCAGCGAGGGCAACGGGGAGAGCAGCACCTGGCTCCTGGGCGCCCCGGACGTGCTGCTGGCCGACGCCGATCCCGCCCTCGCCGAGACCGAGCGGCTCAACGAGCAGGGCCTGCGGGTGCTGCTGCTGGCCCGCGCCGCCCGCGACCTCGACGCCCCCGAGCCCGCGCACGGGGCCCGGCCCGCCGCCCTCGTCGTCCTCGAACAGCGGCTGCGGCCGGACGCCGCCGACACGCTGCGCTACTTCGCCGAACAGAACGTCCACGCCAAGGTGATCTCCGGCGACAACGCGGTGTCGGTGGGAGCGGTGGCCGCCAAGCTCGGGCTCGACGGCGGCACGGTGGACGCCCGCCGGCTGCCCGCCGACCAGGCCGGCATGGGGCAGGAGCTGGACCGGGGCACGGTGTTCGGCCGGGTCACCCCGCAGCAGAAGCGGGACATGGTCGGCGCGCTCCAGTCACGCGGGCACACGGTCGCGATGACCGGAGACGGCGTCAACGACGTCCTCGCGCTCAAGGACGCGGACATCGGCGTCGCGATGGGATCGGGCTCCGAGGCCACCCGCGCGGTCGCGCAGATCGTGCTGCTGAACAACAGCTTCGCGACGCTGCCGTCGGTGGTGGCGGAGGGCCGACGGGTCATCGGCAACATCACCCGGGTGGCGACCCTCTTCCTGGTGAAGACGGTCTACTCCGTGCTGCTGGCCCTGCTGGTGGTCTGCTGGCAGGTCGAGTACCCCTTCCTGCCACGGCACCTGACGCTGCTCTCCACCCTCACGATCGGCATCCCGGCCTTCTTCCTGGCCCTCGCCCCCAACACGGAACGGGCCCGCCCGCACTTCGTCAGACGCGTGATGCGCTACTCGGTCCCGGGCGGGCTCGTGGCGGGCGTCGCGACCTTCGTGACCTACCTGATCGCCCGTCACCACTACACCGGCGAGGGCTCGTTGGAGGCCGAGACCAGCGCGGCGACCCTCACGCTGTTTCTGATCTCGATGTGGGTGCTGGCGATCATCGCCCGCCCGTACACCTTCTGGCGGCTGCTGCTGGTGGCCTCGATGGGCGCGGCGTTCCTGCTCGTGCTGGTGGTCCCGTGGCTCCAGCACTTCTTCGCGCTGAAGCTGGTCGGGATGACGATGCCGTGGATCGCCGTGGCCGTCGCGGCGGTGGCGGCGGCCGCCCTGGAGTTCTCGTGGAAATGGGTCGACCGCCGCTTCCCGGCATAGCTGAACCGTTACTGCGTACGCTGCCCGCCGCTTGCTTCGCAGGGGCTTACTTCACGGGGGCTTACTTCACGTCGACGAAGTCGCCCGCCGCGCTGCTCGCCGGGGTCGTCGTGTTGCCGGCGAAGAGGTAGCGGTAGGTGCCGTCGACGGAGGCCTTGACCGTGGTCGTCAGCGTGCCGGTCGAGCTGGTCTTGACGGTCTTGACCGTGGTGTAGACCGTGCTGCCCTTCTTCTTGAACTGGAGCTTCACCGACTGGGCCGCGTAGCCGCCCGACTTGTGGGTGTCCCAGTTCGCGCGGCTCAGCTTGCCCGTGACGGTGAGGGTCTTGCCCTTCTTCACCGGCTCCGGCGCGGCGTTGACCGTCAGGGCCGACTTGCGCTGCACGTCGACGGCGCCCAGGTTGCCCTGCCACTTGAAGTCGTCGACACCGGTGATGTCCTTGGGGAGGGCGAGCGCGCCCACCTTCCAGGCGCCGGCCTGGCTGTTGGCCAGGTCGTCGAATTCGGCGGAGGCGGCAGGCCGGAACTGGATCTTGGCCGCGCAGTTCAGGACCGTCGTCGAGGCCGCCTTGCAGGTGCCCGCGTCGTCGCCGCCGAGCATCTCGGAGTCGATGCCGAGCTTGGCGCCCCGGTAGAGCAGCGGGCCGGTCTCGAAGGTGCTCGCGCTGAGGCTCGCGGGCTTCGTCACGGTGTAGGTCGCGGTGACGGTGACCATGGCCGAGGGGCCGACCACGACGGCCTTGCCCGCGTTGACCTTCATGTTGGAGAAGGTCACGGCCGGCGCCCCCGTCGGCGCGGCCTGCGCGGCCGGGACGGCGAGGGCGGAGAGAGCGAGGGCGCCGGAAGCGGCGACCACGATGGCGCGTATGCGCATGTGCGTTCCCCAGATGGAGGAGTGAAAGACGGTGAGGAGTGCGAGGAGTGCGGTGAAAAGGAGTTGCCGAGCGGCAGACGGTCGGCTCCGGATTCCGGAGCCGACCGTCTCTGCACGCCGCGTGCCGTGTGCCGCTTACTTCACGTCGACGAAGTCGCCCGAGGAGCTGGCCGCCGGGGTCGTCGAGGTGCCGGCGAAGAGGTAGCGGTAGGTGCCGTCCACGCCCGCCTTCACCGTCGTCTTCAGGGCGCCGGTGCTGCTGGTCTTGACGGTCTTGAGCGTGGTGTAGACCGTGCTGCCCTTCTTCTTGAACTGGAGCTTCACCGACTGGGTGGAGTAACCGCTGTACACGCCGGTGTCCCAGTTGGCGCGGCTCAGCTTGCCCGTGACGGTGAGGGTCTTGCCCTTCTTCACCGGCTCCGGCGCGGCGTTGACCGTCATCTTGGCCAGACGCTGGAGCTTGACGGTGCCCAGGGCGCCGGACTCGACGTAGCCGACCTTGGTCAGATCGACGTCGTCCGCGCCCAGCTGGTCGTTGAAGTCGACGACGTAGCCGCCCACTTTCCACGCCGTGGCGTCGGCGTTGTAGAGCTCCTCGCTCGGGCGGACGTCGATGGTGCCCTTGCAGGTGGCGACGGTGGCCGTGGTGTTGGTGCAGGACGGCCAGTCGTCGCCGAGGAGGAAGTTGGCCGGGTCGGCGAACGAACCGCGGTAGATGAACAGGTCCAGCTCGGTGTCGTCCGCGGTGACGTCGACGCCCGCGCCGTGCGTGACCTTGAAGGCGACCGGTACGGAGACCTTGCCGGTCGTGCCCGCCACGATCGGCTTGCCGTTGTTGACCTTCACGTCGGTGAACTTGGCGTCCAGCGCGTAGGGCGTGCCGGTGACGGCGGTGGTCTCGCCGACGTAGGCGCTCTTGCCGGAGGAGGCCGCGTGCAGGGCCTTCAGCGTGTCGATGGGGTTGCGGGTGTCGCTGCCGGTGGCCTGCGCGGCCGGAACGGCGAAAGCGGACAGAACCACGGCACCGGTGACGGCGACCACAGTGGCGCGCATGCGCATTCGTTTCCCCCTGAGGAGAGGGGCCCGAACGGTTGCCGTTCGCACGGCTCGCTTCACATCCGGGGCCCAAAGTGATCATGGAGTCTGTTGACTCACCCCATCAGATGACCGATGGGGGTGGATGGTTGTACGTCCGGTGAGAAATTTGTGCAGAGGTTTCCGTGGGGAGTCAGTCGAACCAGCGGTCGCGGGCCAGTTCCCCGGTCCGTGACGGGTCCTCCAGCAGGGCCGCGACCTCGAACCGGCGCGGCCACTGCCGTGCCGCCCAGGCGAGCCCGGCGGCGACCCCTTCCAGGGTGGCCGCGTGCAGGACGCCGTCGCCGGTCAGTCGCCAGTCGATCTCCACGCCGTCGACGACGAGCTCGTCGTGCTCGACATAGGTGCCGGGCGTGCGCGGGCCGAGCAGCACCCGCACCGACTCGGGCACGTCGTGCTCGGTGCCCTCGGAGTCGACGCCCCCCGTCACGGACTCGCTCAGCCGCCGCACCTGGAACAGCTCGGCCAGTTCGGCGGCCCGGGACGGCCGCACGGGCAGCAGCGGGACGCCGTCCGTGAACGGCAGCAGGTCGGGCGAGTCGACGACGACGGCGTCGGCCGCGTCCACGACCTCGACCCGCCCGTCGACGACGGCCCGCAGCTCGTCCGGCAGGGTCACCTGCTCGGGGTCCAGCTCGGCCAGCGCTCCGTAGAGGCCGTGCAGCTGGGCGGAGCCGACGGGACGCTCCGGGTCGGCGAGCCGGTCGAGGAGTTCGGCGGCGCCGCCGGGCTCCTCGAGGAGCGCGGCCACGGAGGTCCGCACGCCGAGGGCGCGCAGCACCTGCTCGTCGTCGAAGCCGGTCGCGTCGGCCTCCTCGTACAGGCCGTGCAGCAGCGGGTCGCCGGCGGCGGCCAGCAGGCCGGCGGGCCGCCGGCCGTCGAGGACCGGGTTCCCGCGCAGCCACCAGGCCGTGTACGGCCGGACGATCTCGTGCGTGCCGTCGGGGAGGAGGATGCGGACGGGCTGGGTGAGGGCGTCGCGCAGCGGCGGCTGGGCGAGCAGGGCGAGCGCTTGGGGCCAGCGGTCCTCGTCGACGAGGTCGAGATCGCGGACGGCGACCAGCTCGGTGGCGACGGGCGGCACCGGGCTGTCGGGGAAGCGGTCGAGGATGTCCTCGCACCACACGTCGACGGCGTCCAGCAGCCCCGCGTCGTCGGGCTCGGCGAAGTCCCCGTCCCGCGGCTCCAGTTCGTCCGGGTCGAGGACGACGTCCGTGGCGCGGACCAGCGCGAAGTTGGCGAGAACACCGCAGGCGGCGAGCGGCTGTTCGCCCCATTTGTCCGCCAACTCGGCGTCGACGAAGGCGAGTTCGTCTTCCCGGATGACGGAGGCGAACGGGCTGCCGGGCAGGACCAGCTCCCCGGCGGGGACCAGCTCGCCCTCCTCGTCGGGCAGGACGAGCGCGCCCAGCCACGGCTCGTCGCCGGGCTCCAGACCCGCGCCGCGGACCAGCGCGAGCACGGTGTCGGCGAGCTCCTCGGCGTCCGGCGCGTCCCGGTCGTCCCAGGCCCCGCCGTCGTCGTCCAGGGAGGCCGCGACGGCGGCCCGCACCTGCGGGGTGGTCAGGACGGCGCGAGGGGTCGCGGGCAGCGCGCCGAGCTTCTCCAGCAAGGGGTGCGCGGCGTCCTGGTGGGCGACCTTGAGGCCGAGGCGGGCCAGGATCTCCGGGTCGATACCGGCCGCGTCCTGGGTGGGCAGCAGCACCTGGCGCGGGCCGATGGTGGTCCGGCCGTCGGCGAGCGGCACGGGCAGTCCGGACAGCCGGTCGAGGTCGACCCCGGAGAGGCTGTCGTAGAGCCGGTACCACCAGTGCGGGTCCTTCTCCAGACCGGCCAGCCGGTCCACGGCGTCCGCGAGCGGGATCCGGGCGACGCCCAGCGTGCGCAGCTCGACGCGGCGCTCCAGCCCTGCGGGCAGCAGCGTCGGCAGCACCTCGGCCAGCACCCGCACGGTGTCGACGCCGGCGCCCTCGACGACCTCGGCGTCCCGCGGCCGGAGCGCCTCGGGCAGCTCGACGCCCTCGTCGCCCGCGTCCTCGTCCTTGACGGGCGCGACGGCGGGCGGCAGGAACGCGGTGCGCGGCAGCCGCTCCAGGATCGCCTGCCGCAGCGACCCGTCCAGCTCGCCCTTCCCCAGCGGTCCGGGCACCAGGTCGATGATGCCGGGGCCCACCGGCCGCCAGTCGGCCAGGAGCCGGGCGTAGGAGTCCGCCGCCCGCTGCACCAGATGGTCGGTCAGCGGTCCGGGGGCGGCGTGGCGACGGGTGGTGTCGAGCGGGAAGGAGCCGATGAGCAGGGCGGGCACGCCGAGCGGCTCGTCGCTGGGCGTGGGCGCGTGCACGACGGGCGTGGTGCGGGGCCGGACGGGCGCACCCTCCTCGTCGACCGGCACGGCCCAGGTCACCGACCAGTGCGGTCGCAGCCGCTCCTCCACCGGCCGGTCGGCCAGCAGCTCGGGGGCGAGGGGCCCGGTGGCGGCGACCGTGCGCCAGCGGGTGGTCCCGTCCCGGGTGTCCGCGACGACGGTCAGCGGGCCGTCGGCGAACCGGCTCAGGGTGCGGGGCGCGCCGTCGCCGATCTCGATCACGACCTCTTCCAGGCCCGGCAGGGCGAGGAGCAGGGCGTCGTCCACGGCGCCGAGGAGCCGTTCCGCGAGGTCGGCGGCGGCGGCGTCGCGCAAGGGCAGGATGACGGCCGTGTCGTACGGGTCGGGGGCGGTGCCCTGGGCGGCGAAGGGCAGCCGGAGCAGGGGCACATGCCCGTCGCGCCGCCGGATCTCGTCGCCGAGGCCGGGGCTGTGCCGGGCGGTGTCGGAGGCGAGAACGCGGGCCTCCGCCAGGTCCCAGCGGACACCGCCGTGCCGTCCGACGACGGCCGGCTCGTCGGTGACGGCGATGACGGCGGCGAACCCGACGCCGAACCGCCCGACGGCCACCTCCGACTGCCGGCTCTCCCGCTTGGCGGAGGCGCGGAGCGTGGCGAGGGACTCGACGCCGGCGGCGTCCAGCGGCGCGCCGGTGTTCGCGGCGACCAGGACTCCGTCGCGGAGGGTGAGCCGCAGCCGCCCCGGCACCCCGCCCCGGGCCGCGGCGTCGGCGGCGTTCTGCGCGAGCTCGACGACGAGACGGTCCCGGTACCCGCCGAGGACCAGGTCCTCCTCGGCGTTGGCGTCCTCCCGGAACCGGGCCGGGCTCGTGGCCCAGGCGTCCAGGACCCCGCGGCGCAGCCGGGCCGTGCCGAAAGGATCCGCGCCCTCGGGCGCCGGCCGCACGAACTTGCTCACGTTCACTCTCCTCATCGGCGTGAGGACGAAGGTACCGCCCACGGGAGAGCGCTGTGTTCCAGCAAGGGGTCGGGCCCCCGACACCTGGCCGACGAACGCGGCCGGACGACGGCCGGACGACGGCCGGCACCGCGCCGGTCACGGCACTAGGAGTGGCCCAGCTCCGCCGTGTCCTCGTCCGTCGTCGTCGGGACCGAGCCCGAGTCCGGGGCCGGGCGGAGCGGGAACGGGTCGACGCGGGTCTCGTCCACCACCGGCAGGGCGGGGCGCGGAGGCGTCGGCATGATCGCCGCCTCCGAGTGGCCGCCGCAGCCGTACGACAGCGAGACCACGCGGCCGTCGGCCGGTGAGAACTCGTTGGCGCAGACGCCGAAGGCCTGGCCCAGGGAGCCGCCGATGGGGGTGAGGAAGCCGCAGCTCACGCAGGACGCCGGGGCCGCCTGGGCCATGGGCGTCTGGGAGCCGAAGCCCTCCTCCCAGCGGTCGGCGGCGGTGTGCAGGCCGTAGCGGGACAGCACCCGGGCTCTGCGCAGACCCAGTTCCTGGGCCACCGCGGCGATCGTGCCGCGGACCGGCGCGGCCGGCAGCTTGGCCGGCGCCGCCGGGGTCACCTCCGCGTCCTCCGCCTCCGCCAGCTCGGCCATCTCCTCGGAGACGAGCGAGTTCGGCGGCGGCTCGTCCTCGCCGGTGTAGCCGGGCTCCAGGCGCAGGTCCTCCGCGTCCGTGGGGAGCAGGTCGCCCGGGCCCATGTCGCCGGGGCGCAGCCGCTCGCTCCACGGGACCCACTCGGGCGCCAGGACCGCGTCGGGGCCGGGGAGCAGGACCACCTCGTCCAGCGTGACGATCTTCGCGCGGGAGGCCCGCGCCACCGTCGCCGCCCAGCGCCAGCCCCGGTAGCCCAGCTCCTTGCACTCGAAGTAGTGGGTGACCACGCGGTCGCCCTCGGAGAGCATGCCTACGTGCTCGCCGACCACGCCGGGGGCGGCTGCCTCCTCGGCGGCGGCACGTGCGAGGTCGACGGCCTCGGCGCACAGGCGGTCGGGGGTGCGGCTTCGCGTGGTCGCTGCGCTCACAGGTATCGCTTCTCTCCTACGCCGTCTCTCGATGCGCCTGCCTGAAGGCGGCGGGTGCGGACGGAGCGGACCACTGGGCCGCGTCGACGTCCGCGCCCGATCGCGCTCGGGCGCACCTGCTGTCATCCATTCTGCGGGATGGCCGGGAGGCGCGCGGCCGAGAACGATCGCCACGGCGCGCTACGCACGCTACCTGCTCGCGGACGCTCGGCCTACACCGACGGGACGTTTACCGCCCACCAGAAGTGCGCGAGACGCCCGCGAGCAGCCCTCGAGCAGCCCGTCGGAGCCCGGGAAAGCCTGCCGCGAGGCCCCCCGAACTCTCGCCGAACCGCTCCGGCGAGCCGACGATCACACGGCCAGACGCGCGGTAACCGCACTATGCACAGCTTTCTCGGGGCACTATGACGGGGTGGCAGCCGCGCGAACACCCCAAGGCGCCACCGGGATCGGTGCGACGAAGGGGAACAAGGGGAGGAGCCGGGTGAGCGGTTCGGGCCGGATGAGCGGGTCCGTCCGCGCGGTCGGGCGTGCCCTGCATCTTCCGTTCACCGGCACCGCCCGCGGGATCCGCAAGGCCACGCACGCGCACGGCGCCGGCGAGTCCGGGCTCGGCAAGCTGATCGAACTACACGGTGTGAACGGCGCCGGCGATGTGATGATCACGGTCGCCCTCGCCTCGACGGTGTTCTTCTCCGTGCCGACCGACGAGGCCCGCGGCCGCGTCGCGCTCTACCTCGCCATCACCATGGCCCCCTTCACCGTCCTCGCCCCCGTGATCGGGCCCCTGCTCGACCGGATCCCGCACGGGCGGCGCGCCGCGATGGCCGGGTCGATGCTCGCCCGGGCGCTGCTGGCGCTGATCCTGTCCGGCGCGGTCGCCACCGGCAGCATCGAGCTGTATCCGGCCGCGCTGGGCGTCCTCGTCGCGTCGAAGGCGTACGGGGTGGTCAGAAGCGCCGTCGTGCCCCGGCTGCTGCCGCCCGGGTTCTCCCTGGTCAAGGCCAACTCACGGGTCACGCTCGGCGGCCTCCTCGCCACCGGCGTCGCCGCGCCCATCGGGGCCGGGCTCCAGGCGCTCGGCCCGCGCTATCCGCTCTACGGCGCCTTCGTGATCTTCATGGCCGGTGCGTTCCTGTCGTTCTCGCTGCCGGGCAAGGTCGACTCCGCCAAGGGCGAGGACGTGGCGCTGCTCGCCGCCGACGAACAGCATCTGCACGGCCCGCACCGCCGGCCGGTGAAGCGGCCGGGCCTGCGGACCGTCGGCATCGCCGTCACCCACGCGCTGGGCGCCAACGCGGCCCTGCGCTGGCTCTCCGGGTTCCTGACCTTCTTCCTGGCGTTCCTGCTGCGCGAGCACCCGCTGACCGGGCAGAGCGCGGCGGTCTCACTGGGCATGGTGGCCGTCTCGGCGGGCGTGGGCAACGCGCTGGGCACCGCGGTGGGCGCCTGGCTGCGCTCCAGGGCCCCGGAGCTGATCATCGTGACGGTGGTGGCCGTCGTGCTGGGCGCCGTGCTCGTCACCGCCGTCTTCTTCGGGGCGTTCCTGGTGGCGTGCATGGCGGCCGTCGCCGGGTTCTCGCAGGCGCTGGCCAAGCTGTCCCTGGACGCGCTGATCCAGCGGGACGTGCCGGAACTGGTGCGCACCTCGGCGTTCGCCCGCTCGGAGACGATTCTCCAGGTGTGCTGGGTGTTCGGCGGCGCGGTCGGCATCGTCATGCCGCTGAACGGCACGCTGGGCCTGTCGGTGGCCGCCGTGATGGTCGCGGTGGGCTGGCTGTGCACGGTCCGCGGCCTGCTGTCCTCGGTGCGGCACGGGGGCGGCGCGAAGCCCCGTGTGGCGTAAGCGCCCGGCGCGACACGTGGCGGATCACACAGCCACGCCGCACCCCACGTAAAGAGCCGACCGCAGGTGCCCGATAGCCTTCGGCCATGACCTCGATGCTGCCCCGCGGCGGAGCCGCCGATGTACACGGCGTTGTACGACGCCGCCGCGCCGTCGCCGCCGCCGGCGCCGTCTCCGCCGGCCTGCTCGTCCTGTCGGCCTGCGACAAGCCGACCCCCCTGTCCACGATCACCGTCGGCCGCTCCTCGGTCAGCTCCGAGGCCACCTGCGGCGGCGAGGGCGACGCGCTCCAGGCCGCGGCGCTGACCAAGTGCCTCGCGGACAAGGACATCAAGTCCATCAGCGTCGACCCGGACGAGACCGTCCGCTTCGGCGTCGACCCCGACGTGGCCGACAAGCGCTGGACGATCCTGATGAACGGTCAGCCGCTCACCGAGGACAGCGACAAGACGTACCGGACGATCCCGGGCAGCGTCTTCTTCAACGCCCAGTACGGCGCGCAGGGCGACTCCACGCTCGTCACCATCAAGGCGGGCGACGGCAAGAAGGACAGCCAGGCGGCGACCGGCCTGTGGTCCTTCAAGCTCAAGAAGGACGACTGACCACGTCCCGCATCCGCCCGACCCGCGTCCTCGTGGCCACCGCGGTCCCCGCCGAGCGGGACGCGGTGGCCCGGGCGTGGCCGCGGGAACCGGTTGCGCAGACCCGGCTCCCGGGCGTGACGCTGTACCGCGCCGGGGAGACCTGCGACCTGCTCGCCGCCGGAGTCGGCCCCGCCCTGGCCGCCGCCTCCGTCTCCGCCGCGCTCACCGCCGCCGCGCTGGCGGGCGCCCCCTACGACCTCGTCGTCTCGGCGGGCATCGCGGGCGGCTTCGCGCCCGACGCCCCCGTCGGCTCCCTGGTCGTGGCCGACGAGATCACCGCCGCCGACCTGGGCGCCGAGACCGCCGACGGCTTCCTCCCGGTCACCGAGCTGGGCTTCGGCGCCGTCACCCATCGTCCGCCCGAGTCCCTCGTACGGGAGTCCGCGGCCGCCGCCGGGGCCCGCGCCGGGGCCGTCCTGACCGTGTCGACGGTCACCGGCACCGCCGCCCGGGCCGCCGCCCTGCGCGAGCGGCATCCGCGGGCCCTGGCCGAGGCGATGGAGGGCTTCGGGGTCGCCGAGGCGGCCGCCGCGCACGGTGTGCCCGTGCTGGAGATCCGAGCGGTCTCCAACCCCGTCGGCCCGCGCGACCGCGCCGCCTGGCGCATCGGGGAGGCGCTGACGGCCCTGACGGCAGGCTTCGGGAAGCTCACGCCCGTCCTCACGAGTTGGAACCCACATGACCCACATGAGCGCTGAGACCGTGCAGATCGCGTACTCCCCCTGCCCGAACGACACCTTCGTCTTCGACGCCCTCGCCCACGGCCGCGTACCGGACGCGCCCGCGCTGGACGTGACCTTCGCGGACATCGACGTCACCAACGGCATGGCCGAGCGAGGCGAGTCCGACGCGCTGAAGGTGTCGTACGCCGTGCTGCCGTACGTCCTCGACGAGTACGCGCTGCTGCCGTGCGGGGGCGCGCTGGGCCGGGGCTGCGGCCCGCTGGTGCTGACCCGGGAGGCCGGGCTGGACCTCACCGGCCGCACGGTCGCCGTGCCGAGCGAGAAGTCGACGGCGTACCTGCTGTTCCGCCTCTGGGCGGCGGAGACGGTCCCGGGGGGCGTCGGCGAGATCGTCGTCATGCCGTTCCACGAGATCATGCCCGCCGTGCGGGACGGAAAGGTCGACGCGGGGCTGGTCATCCACGAGGCCCGCTTCACCTACGGCGGCTACGGGCTGCACAAGCTCGCGGACATGGGCGAACACTGGGAGTCCACGACCGGCCTGCCGATCCCGCTGGGCGCGATCATCGCGAAGCGCTCCCTGGGCACGCAGTCCCTGACCCGGCTCGCCGACTCGATCCGCGCCTCGGTGCGCGCCGCCTGGGACGACCCCGGGGCGTCCCGCCCGTACGTCATGGCGCACGCCCAGGAAATGGACCCGGCCGTCGCCGACCAGCACATCGGCCTGTACGTCAACGAGTTCACGGCCGACCTCGGCGAGGACGGCTATGCGGCCGTTCGCGGACTGCTCACACGCGCGGCGGCCGAGGGACTGTTGCCGCCCCTCGGCCCCGGCGCACTCGATTTCCCGTGATTGACGGCCTGATCGGCCGTCTGATCGATCGCCTGATCGTTCACCGATTTCCGGCTCAGACGTCCAACTGGTCGGCGACCGCGCGCAGTAGACCGGCGATCTTCTTGCCGGAGTTCTTCTCCGGGTAGCGGCCCTTCTCGAGCATCGGCGTGATGTTCTCGAGGAGGGTGGTCAGATCCTGGACGATGGAGGCCAGTTCGTCGGGCTTCTTGCGCTGCGCGGCGGCGACCGACGGGGTCGGGTCCAGAATGACGACGGAGAGCGCCTGGTCACCGCGCTGTCCGGCGACGACGCCGAACTCCACCCGCTGGCCCGGCTTCAGTACCTCGACTCCGGCAGGGAGGACCGAGGAATGTACGAAGACGTCACCGCCGTCGTCGCGGGAGAGAAAGCCGAAGCCCTTCTCGCTGTTGAACCACTTGACCTTGCCAGTCGGCAAAGCACACACTCCCTCGATCCGTCCTGGACTGACACCCGGACGCCGTTGAACAAGCCGTCGTGCAACCTTACCGGGGGTCTCTCCAGCCGAACACGCCTTAAAACGGGTCTGAGCCCCCATGCACCTGGAGTGGCGCGACAAAGGCTCGGAGAGTGTGGGACGTGTGTGCGCTCAGCTCTGGGCTTCCTCGGCTTCTCCCTTGATACGGAAGACCGTTGCTGCTTCGGCGCTTCGAAACAGCGCTGGAACGGCTGTTGACAGCACTTGGGCGGGTCGTCCATGACCCGCCGGTACCAAGGCCAATGGTCTTCGAGCCGGTGACAAGATGTCCCCCGGTTGTTCCTTCGCGCTGGGAACTACCCTGGTCGGGTGCGTGACAAAACCCAAACGAATTCCGCCGCTCCCGGTGACCGACTGATCCGTGCCGGTGCCATCGTCTTCTTCGTCGGCGCCGTGGCCACACTCGTCACGGTCGCCCCGCTGTTCCTCGGTACGACGCCTTTTCCGACGTACATGTTCGGATTGAGCATGCTCATGGGCGTCGGCTTCCTGATCGCGGGCGCGGGCGTCCTGCGCTCGGTCGCCGCAGGACGGCGTCAGGCGCGGGGCGCCGCGGGGTAGCCGGCGGGGCGGCCCTCGAGGTGGCGGGCGAGCCAGGCGGGGAATTCGGTGAGGCCGGTGAGCACGACATCCGCACCTTCCGTCCGCAGTTCCTCCGCGTCGCACGGCCCGGTCGGCACGGTGACCGACAGCGCCCCGGCGGCCCGCGCTCCACGGATGTCCCCCACGTGGTCGCCGACGTAGACGCTCGCGGCGTGCTCGCGCAGCGCCAGCGCCTTCTGCTCGGCCCACAGGTCGCCGATGACCGCGTCGGGGCCGAGGCGCACGTGCTCCACCTGGAGCTCCGCGTTGGGCTGGTGCTTGGCGGTGACGACGATCGCCCGCCCGCCGGCCGCCCGCACGGCCTCGATCGCCTCCCGGGCGCCGGGCAGCGCGGTCGCGCCGGTGACCCCGTGCTCCGGGTACAGCGAGCGGTAGAGGTCGGCCATGGCCGCCACCCGGTCCGCCGGATACCAGTACGCCAGCTCGGTCTCCGGCGGCGGGCCGAGCCGGGTGACGACCGCATCGGCGTCGATGTACGTCCCCGTCCGCTCGGCGAGCGCCACATACGTGGCGCGGATGCCGGGCCGGGAGTCGATCAGGGTCATGTCGAGGTCGAAGCCGACGGTGAGCACGGGTGACGTCATGCACCCATTCTGCCCGCGGCTGATCCGGTGATCCGCCGACCCGGTGCCCGGTGACCCGCTGCCCCGGCTCCCTATCGCTGCTTCTGCGAGCGCCAGACCAGGAACAGCGCCGACGCCACGGCCGCGCCCCGGATCACCCACGGCCAGGTCTGGGCGACCGCGTCGTTCATCTGCCCCTCGGCGATGGGGTCGCCCCAGCGCCCGTCGGACCGCCCCCACAGCCAGACGAGCCCGGCGGTGAGCGAGAGCCCCGGCAGCCACATGACGGCCAGCTTCGTCTCCCGCTCGGTCAGCCGGCGCGAGGCGTAGGCGATGAGCCACCCCAGGATCAGCCCGTACCAGTTCCCGAACACCGCGCCGAAGACGAGACAGCCGGCGGCGAGCAGAAGAAGCGGGTTGCTCCAGCCGCGCCCTTCGCCGCCGGACGCCCCGGAGCCCCGCAGCAGCCGGAACCGACGACGGGGGCGGCCTTCGTCCTCGTCCCCGTCATCCCCGTCTGCCTGTGCCTGTTCTTCCTGCTCTTCCTCTTGTTCCTCTTCCTCGTCCTCGGGCTTTCTGCGCGGCGGAGGCTTGAGGAGGTCCGCGATCTCCACGCCGCCGACGAAGCCGTGGACGTCCTCGCCGGGGCCGAACGGGATCGGCTCGTTCAGCCACCAGTCCGGCGACTCCCGGGAGTCGCCCAGCTCGTGGGCGGGGGCGCGGTGCGGCGAGGACGCCGCGTCAAAGGGGGCGGCGGCGGGGGGCGGTGTCCCGGAGCGGGGGCGCGGCACGACCCGCCGGATCCCCTTCGGCCGCTTCGGCTCCTCCTCCCGGTCCCGCTGCACGGGCACGGAGGACGCCGGCGCGTCCGGAGCGCCGCTGCCCCGCTCGGCCGCGGCGGCGACGATGTCGTCGGGACTGCCGAGACGGTCGATGATGCGGCGGACGGCGGCGGGCGAGTCGACGGCGGCCTTCGCCCGGCGCCGGTCGATCTCGTTGCGCAGCTCGGACACGAGCCGCATCCGCGTCGCCGACGACAACTGCCGCTGCTGCGCGACATCCCCGACCCGGCTCAGATACTCGTAGACGACTTGGTCGCTCTCGATCCCCACGAGAAGACGCTATCGCTTCTTCCACAGCCGGCACCGGTCCCGGCGACCCGGCCCGTCCGGCGTCGCCTTCAAGGACCGGTCAGGACAATTCAGCCCGTCCGGCGTTTGAGGACAAGGCCCCTCAGGGGCCGGCGGGGGGTCTGGGGGCGCAGCCCCCAGGGACGGCAACCGATACCGTGGGCAAGATGAGCACCGAGGACCACCAGGCCCCCCGGTCCCTCGCGGAAGCGCTCCGCGCCCGGGACGACGCTTCCCTGGCCGCGCTCCTGCGCGCCCGCCCCGACCTCATCACCCCGGTCCCCACCGACCTCACCCAGCTCGCCACCCGCGCCGGCACCCGTGCCTCCGTCGTCCGCGCGCTGGAGCGGCTGGACCGCTTCGCCCTGCAGACCGCGGAGGCGCTGGCCGTGGCCGGCGAACCGGCGACGTACGACGAGCTGCTCGGCCTGATGGCGGGCGACGCGCGCGAGCCGGCCGTCGTCGAGGCGCTCCCCGGCGCGCTGGCGGCGCTGCGCGAACAGGCGCTGGTGTGGGGCGCGGACGACCGTCTCCGGCTCGTCCGCACTGCCCGCGAACTGCTCACGCCGTCGCCGCAGCACCCGTCCCCGACGGGGCTCGGGCCGAGCGTGCGGGAGGCGACGGCGGGCATGTCGCCGGGCCGGATCCAGGAGATCGTGGCGACGGCCGGGCTGCCGTCCACGCACGACTCGGTGTCCGCCGTCGGCGCGCTGACCTCCCTCTTCACCCACCGCAAGAAGATGGCCGCGCTGCTCGCGGGGGCGTCCGCCGACTCCCTCGACGTCCTGGACCGGCTCGTGTGGGGGCCGCCGTACGGGCAGGTCACGGCCGATCCGGCGGCGCGGCTGCGCTGGCTGCTCGACCGCGGACTCCTGCTGCCGACGACGCCCGGGACGGTCGCGCTCCCCCGCGAGGTGGCCCTGCATCTGCGCGGGGGCCTCGCGCACCGCACGCCGGAACCGCTGCCGCCGGGCGTCGAGCCGCTCGCCGTGCATCGTCCACAGGTGGTGGACGCGACGGCGGCCGGGCAGGCGTACACCGCGCTGACGACCGTCGAGGAGCTGCTGAAGGACTGGCACGAGGGCGGCCCGGCCGTCCTGCGGGCGGGCGGGCTGAGCGTGCGCGACCTCAAGCGGACGGCCGTGGCGCTGGACGTGTCCGAGCCGCTCGCCGCGTTCTGGGTCGAGCTGGCGTACGCGTCGGGGCTGCTCTCCTCCGACGGGGAGGCCGACGAACGGTACGCGGCGACCCCGGAGTACGACGAGTGGCTGGAGCGGCCGCCCGCCGAGCGGTGGGCGCAGCTCGCGCGGGCGTGGCTGGCGGCGACCCGGACGTCCGGGGTGGTCGGCGGCCGGGACCTGAAGGAGCGGGCGCTGTCGGCGCTGGGTCCGGGCCTGGACCGGTCCGCCGCGCCCGAGGTCCGTCACCGGGTGCTGACGCTGCTGGCCGCGCTGCCCGAGGGCGCCGCGCCGGACGCGGAGGCGGTGCTGGCCCGGCTGCGCTGGGAGCGTCCGCTGCGCGGACCGCAGAACCCCCAGGACGCTCAGGCGGACGGCGATCTGCGCACCCGGCTCGCCCGCTGGACCCTGACGGAGGCCGAGCTGCTGGGCGTGACCGGGCGAGGCGCGCTGTCGGCCCACGGCCGGGCGCTCCTGGGCGCGCCACCGGCCCCGGCCGCACCCGCACCCGCCGCCGCGGCCGCTCCCGTCGGCCCCGGCGACAAGCTGCCCACGCACCATCACCCTCACCACCGCTCCCACGTCACGACCGCCGTGGCGGCGCCCCTTTCCGCGCCCGAACAGGCCGTGGCCACGGCGGCCGCCGCCCGTCTCCTCACGCCTCTTCTCCCGGAGCCGCTGGACCACGTCCTGCTCCAGGCAGACCTGACCGCGGTCGCGCCCGGCCCGCTGCGGCGTCCGCTCGCCGATGTGCTGAGCGTGCTCGCGGACGTCGAGTCCAAGGGCGGCGCGACCGTCTACCGCTTCACGCCCGGCTCGGTGCGGCGCGCTCTGGACGCCGGCCGCAGCGCCTCCGACCTGCACGCGTTCCTCGCCGAGCACTCGCGGACGCCGGTGCCGCAGCCGCTGACGTATCTGATCGACGACGTGTCCCGACGCCACGGTCATCTGCGGGTGGGCGCGGCCTCGGCCTACGTCCGCTGCGACGACGACGCCCTGCTGAACGAGATCCTCGCCGACAAGCGGGCCGTCGCCCTGCGCCTGCGCCGGCTGGCCCCGACGGTGCTCGCGGCGCAGGCCGATCCGGCGACCCTCCTGGAGGGCCTGCGCTCGATGGGCTTCGCACCGGCCGCCGAGTCCGCCGAGGGCGATGTCCTGATCACCCGCGCCCACGCCCACCGCACCCCGCTCCGCACGGCCCCCGAGCCGGTGCCGGACGGCCCGCCGATGCCCGACGGCACGCTCCTCACGGCGGCGATCCGGGCGATCCGGGCCGGCGACCTGGCCGCCACGACCCCCCGCAAACCGGCCGAGGACGCGGCCCCGCTCGCCGCCGGCGAACTCCCCCGCACCAGCTCCGCCGAGACCCTCGCCACCATGCAGGCCGCGGTCCTCACCGGCGAGGCCCTGTGGATCGGCTACGTCAACGCGGAGGGCACCGCCAGCCAGCGGGTCATCGCCCCGGTCCGGGTGGAGGGCGGCTTCGTGACGGCGTACGACCACACGGCGGACGAGGTCCGCACCTACCCGCTGCACCGGATCACGGGAGTGGCGGAACTGGCGGACGACTGAAGTCCGCGCTCTGCCCGTCAGCACTCCCCGACGGAGGCGTCAGCACTCCCCGACGGAGGCGTCAGCACTCCCCGACGGAGGCGTCAGCACTGCCCTACGGAGGCGTCCGTGCCCAGCCCGAAGTGGGCGCGGGCTTCGCTTTCCACTTCGGCGGACGACATCGGATTCCGGAGCGAGGGCCGGACGAGGACGCCGAAGTGCGATGCGGTCCAGCGCGCGTACCCGGCGCCGTCGGGCGGCTCCTCCCGGGAGACGACCCGAAACCCCCCGCCGGCCGCCGCGTCCCGCTCCAGCCGCACCACCTGGGGATACTGCCCGGCGCCGCACTCCACCAGGCTGTCCTCCTGCACCCCGTACTCGACGCACAGCGTGTTGACCCCGGCGCGCACCTCGCCCTCGTGCTCCTCCAGTTCGAGCGCCTCCGCATGACAGAACCAGCGGGCCTTGAGCGCGGGCAGGCTCTCGCCGAAACCGCTGCCTTCGGCCTCCGCGGCGATCCGCGCCTCGATAACGGGCCGCACCTCGGCCCACAGCCCCGCGTCGACCTCCCCGGGCCACATCACCCAGGTCCCCGTGGCCGCCAGCACCGCGGCGGCCCCGACCCCGACCGCCCCTCGACGGAACGACAGCACAGCCATACCGAACCCCCCACCGCCCCGCGCCCACCGCGCTGCTCGCCCGGTCAGACACCCGGAGGACGCGCAGGGTTGCGCGAGACGTTGCCCACGTCGGCCGCGAGGAAGGGGACCCCCCGTTCAGGGACGCCGTACGGCACACTGGAGGTTTGGCCGTGCGGAAGGGATGTGCGCGTACGTGAACGGTCCACTCATCGTCCAATCTGACAAGACCCTGCTCCTGGAGGTCGACCACGAGCAGGCCGACGACTGCCGTCGGGCCATCGCGCCGTTCGCCGAGCTGGAGCGGGCGCCGGAGCACATCCACACCTACCGGCTGACCCCGCTGGGTCTGTGGAACGCGCGGGCCGCCGGGCACGACGCCGAACAGGTCGTGGACGCGCTGGTGCAGTACAGCCGCTACCCCGTGCCGCACGCGCTGCTCGTCGACATCGCCGAGACGATGGACCGCTACGGCCGGCTGACGCTCAGCAAGCATCCGGCGCACGGGCTGGTGCTCACCACGACCGACCGGCCGGTGCTGGAGGAGATCCTGCGGTCGAAGCGGGTCGCCCCGCTGGTCGGCAACCGGATCGACCCCGACACCGTGGCCGTGCACCCCTCCGAGCGCGGGCAGATCAAGCAGACCCTGCTGAAGCTGGGCTGGCCGGCCGAGGACCTCGCGGGGTACGTCGACGGCGAGGCGCACGCGATCGAGCTGGACGAGCACGGCTGGGCGCTGCGGCCCTACCAGAAGCAGGCCGTGGAGAACTTCTGGCACGGCGGCAGTGGCGTCGTCGTGCTGCCTTGTGGGGCCGGGAAGACACTGGTGGGCGCCGGGGCCATGGCTCAGGCGAAGTCCACGACCCTGATCCTCGTCACGAACACCGTCTCCGCCCGGCAGTGGAAGCACGAGCTGGTGAAGCGGACGTCGCTGACCGAGGAGGAGATCGGCGAGTACAGCGGGACGCGGAAGGAGATCCGGCCCGTCACCATCGCCACCTACCAGGTGCTGACGACCCGGCGCAAGGGCGTCTACCCGCACCTCGAACTGTTCGACTCCCGGGACTGGGGGCTGATCCTCTACGACGAGGTGCACCTGCTGCCGGCGCCCGTCTTCAAGTTCACCGCCGACCTCCAGGCCCGCCGACGGCTCGGGCTGACCGCGACCCTCGTGCGCGAGGACGGCCGCGAGTCGGACGTCTTCTCCCTCATCGGGCCCAAGCGCTTCGACGCCCCCTGGAAGGAGATCGAGGCGCAGGGCTACATCGCGCCCGCCGACTGTGTCGAGGTGCGCGTCAACCTCACCGACTCCGAGCGGCTCGCCTACGCCACCGCCGAGGCCGAGGAGAAGTACCGCTTCTGTGCGACGACCGCGACGAAGCGGAAGGTGACCGAGGCGATCGTGCGGCGGTTCGCCGGGCAGCAGATCCTCGTCATCGGGCAGTACATCGACCAGCTGGACGAGCTCGGCGAGCATCTCGACGCGCCTGTCATCAAGGGCGAGACCTCCAACGCCCAGCGCGAGAAGCTCTTCGACGCCTTCCGGCAGGGCGAGATCAGCGTGCTGGTCGTGTCGAAGGTCGCGAACTTCTCGATCGACCTGCCCGAGGCGACCGTCGCCATCCAGGTCTCCGGCACCTTCGGCTCCCGCCAGGAGGAGGCCCAGCGCCTCGGGCGGGTCCTGCGCCCCAAGTCGGACGGCCACCAGGCCCACTTCTACTCCGTGGTCGCCCGGGACACCATCGACCAGGACTTCGCGGCGCACCGCCAGCGCTTCCTGGCGGAACAGGGCTACGCCTACCGGATCATGGACGCGGACGAACTGCTGGCCGAGGAGACCTGAGCCGACTCAGGTCACCTGCGGCGCACGCCCGCTTCCTCCGCGTACTCGCCGAGGAGTACGACGTCGAAGGCGGCACGGGCGAAGACCTTCATGGCGCGCAGGGCGTCGCCGACGCGGTGCTGGTGACGGTGGGTGTGGGTGCCGGTCAGCGGGGTGGCGCCGGCCGGACCGGGGGCGGGGCTGATGGTCGCTGCACTCATGTCTCCATGATGGATACAGAGGCATAAAGGGGGCATCGGTCTCAGGTCCCCGGTCCGTGTGCTACTTGAGTACACCCGGAGGGTGGAGCGTCCCCTAAGGGACGCAGAGCCCGTCCCCCAAAACCATTGGCACCCGCCTCTCCCGTTCACCTAGAATCTCCGCTCTTGCCCGCCTCCCTTCCCGGAGTGCCGCCGTCCGGACGGAAACCGGACGGCCCCACCGCAGCACCTTCTGACCCGGCCCGGAGGCACCCCCTTGTCCGCGACGTCCACGCCGTCCACGCCCGTCGACGACGACCCTCTCGCCCGCGAGCGCGCCCATCTCACCTCCTCCCGCGCGGCCCTGCGCGCGATGCGTGAGGACGTCGAGGCGCTCGACATCAGCGACGTCACCGCGAACTGGGTCAACGCCCAGATCCTCGAGCGCCAGATCGGCGAGCGCATCAAGGCGCTCGCCGACCTCAGCCACACCCCGCTCTTCTTCGGCCGCCTCGACTACCTGCACGCCCCCGGCGCCGACCAGGCGGAAGGGGCCGAGGGGGAGCGCTTCTACATCGGACGTCGGCATGTGCACGACGGCGGCGGCGATCCCATGGTCATCGACTGGCGGGCGCCGGTCTCGCAGCCGTTCTACCGGGCTTCCAAGAAGGACCCGATGGACGTCGGGCTGCGTCGCCGCTTCGGCTACACCGGCGGCGACCTCACGGCCTACGAGGACGAGCACCTCTGCGACCCCGCCGAGGCCGCCGGCACCAGCAAGCTGCTCCAGCAGGAGATCGAGCGGCCGCGTGTCGGTCCGATGCGCGACATCGTCGCGACCATCCAGCCCGAGCAGGACGAGATCGTGCGCAGCGGGCTGGGCGGGACGGTCTGCGTCCAGGGCGGGCCGGGGACCGGGAAGACAGCCGTCGGTCTGCACCGGGTGGCGTATCTGCTGTACGCCCACCGCGAGCGGCTCGCCCGAACCGGCACGCTGGTCATCGGGCCGAACCGGTCGTTCCTGAACTACATCGAGCAAGTGCTGCCCGCACTCGGCGAGTTGACGGTCCGCCAGGGCACGGTCGACGACCTGGTGGCCCATGTGGAGGTCCGGGGCGCGGACGACGCGGCGGCGGCGATCGTCAAGGGCGACGCGCGCATGGCGGAGGTGCTGCGGCGGGCCGTCTACTCGCACGTCCGGCCCCCGAGCGAGCCGATCGTCGTCGTGCGCGGCTCCCGCCGCTGGCGGGTTCCGGCGTACGAACTCGAGAACATGGTCCGGGAGTTGCTCGACCGGGACATCCGCTACGGCGCCGCCCGCGAGGCCCTGCCGCAGCGCATCGCGCACGCCGTGCTCGTCCAGATGGAGCGCTCGGGCGAGGCCCCGGACGACCGGGTGCAGGACGCCGTCGCCCGGGGCAGCGCGGTGAAGGCGGCCGTGAAGGCCGTCTGGCCGGTCGTCGAGCCGGCGAAACTCGTGCTGCGGCTGCTCACCGACCCGGAGTTCCTCGCCGCGCACGCGGAGGGCGTGCTCGACGAGGACGAGCAGAAGACGATCCTGTGGCAGAAGCCCGTCCGCTCCGTGAAGTCGGCCAGGTGGTCGGCGGCGGACGCGGTGCTCATCGACGAGGCGACCGACCTCGTCGAGCGCACGCACTCGCTCGGTCACGTCGTCCTGGACGAGGCGCAGGACCTGTCCCCCATGCAGTACCGGGCGGTCGGCCGCCGCTGCACGACGGGTTCGGCGACCGTGCTGGGCGACCTCGCGCAGGGCACCACCCCGTGGGCGACCCGGAGCTGGCAGGAGGCCCTCACCCACCTCGGCAAGGCGGACGCGGTGATCGAGGAGCTGACGGCCGGTTTCCGCGTCCCGACGGACGTCATCACCTACGCCTCCCGGCTGCTCCCGGACATCGCACCGGGCCTCACGCCCGTCGCGTCGGTCCGCGAGAACCCCGGCTTCTTCGACCTGCGCCCGGTCTCCGGGGACGGCGAAGTCCTCGCCGCCTGCGAGGAGTCGCTGCGCAACGAGGGCTCGACGGGTCTGATCGCGGCCGACGCCCGGATCCCGGCCCTGGCCGAGGCGCTGACGGCCGCCGGGATCGGCCATCTGTCCCCCGGCGAGGAGACGACGGCCGAGACCCGCCTCACCCTGGTCCCGGCGTCCCTCGCCAAGGGCCTGGAGTACGACTACGTCGTCCTGGACGAACCCCAGGCCGTGGTCGACGGCGAACCGGACGAGCGAACGGGCCTGCGCCGTCTGTACGTGGCGCTGACCCGGGCCGTGTCGGGCCTGATCGTGACCCACACGGCCCCGCTCCCGCCCCAGCTCGGCTGACGCGACCCAGAACCTGCCCTAGATGTATCGACCCGTGAGGTCGGGGATCCCGTCCACCGCCCGCCGCCACTCGGCCACCGCCTGCGCCGACACCGGCGCGGTCCAGCCCTGTGGGCGGGCCGCGCCGCCGATGTGGAAGGCGTCGAGGCCGGCGGAGCGCAGCAGCGGCACATGGTCGAGGCGCAGGCCGCCGCCGACGAGGAGCTGCTGCTCGTAGCCCTGCTCGCCGTGGCGGGCCGCCTCCGCGAGGAGGGTGGGGAGGCCGGCGTCGACGCCGTCCGGGGAACCGGCGGTGAGGTAGGTGTCGAGGCCGGGCAGGCCGTCGAGCTGCTTGCGCAGGGCGTCGCGGTCGCCGACGTGGTCCAGGGCGCGGTGGAAGGTCCAGCGGCAGCCGTCCAACTCGGCGACGACCCGCTCCACGGCGGCCACGTCGACCCCGCCCTGCGCGTCCAGGAACCCGAGCACGAACTCGTCCGCGCCGGCCGCCCGCAGCTCGTCGGCGACGCGCACGAGGCGGTCGACGTCCCCCGCCGCGAAGCCGTCGGTGAGTCTCAGCATGACGCGCAGGGAGAGATCGACGGCGGCCCGGATCCCGCCGAAGACCGCGACCGGCGGGGTGAGCCCGTCGGCGGCCATGTCGGTGACCAGCTCGAGGCGGTCCGCGCCTCCGGCCTGGGCGGCGACCGCGTCCTCGACGTCGAGGGCGATCACCTCCAGAACTGCACGCTTGCTCATGGGACCCCATTCATCGGCACATCAGCTTCGTCGGACTACAGGTCTAGTCCAATTCAAGAATACGCCCGGAGAACCCGGCCGCACGCGCGACAATGAGGCCATGGCCGATCTCGACGCCCTGCGCACCCGTTTCAGCCACGCCCTGGAGAGAGCCCGGCCCCCCGCCGACGGCCCCGACCCGACGCCGTACGCCGACGATCTCCTCGCCCGCTGGCAGGAGCCGCAGCGCCGCTACCACACGCTCACGCACCTCGCCGATGTCCTCGACCGCGTCGACGTCCTCCAGGCGCACGCCGCCGACCCGGACGTCGTCCGGCTGGCCGCCTGGTTCCACGACGCCGTCTACCTGCCCGACCGCTCCGAGAACGAGGAGCGCTCGGCCCGGCTCGTCGAGCGCGCCCTGCCCGAGGCCGGGGTGTCGCCGACGAAGACCGCCGAGGTCGCGCGGCTCGTCCGGCTCACCATGACCCACGACCCGGCCGACGACGACCCCGACGGCCAGGTCCTGTGCGACGCCGACCTCGCGATCCTCGCCGCGCCGCCCTCCGCGTACGCCGCCTACACCCTCGCCGTCCGCGAGGAGTACCACTTCGTCCCGAACGAGGCCTTCCGCGCCGGCCGGGCCGACATCCTGCGCCAACTCCTGGACCTGCCCCGGCTGTTCACGACCCCGTACGGTGCCGAACACTGGGAGGAGACGGCCCGGCACAACCTGCGGGGCGAGCTGGAGCTGCTGACCTCATGACGACCCGCGCCCCGAGCATCCCCGCCGACCGCCTCACCCTCGAAGCCGTCAGCCCCGCCTCCGCCGCCGGACTGCGCGCGGGCGGCGGCGGAGGCTTCGTCTGGCTCGGCGGCGGGCCGTTCGAGGGGACGCGGGACGCCGCCGGGATGGTGGCGAAGGCGTACGTGGCCGGCGTGCTCCGGCCCGAGTTCGGCCTCTACGTCCTCGTCCGCCGGGCGGACGGCCGGGCCGTCGGCAGCATGGGCTTCCACTCGGCTCCGGACGAGGACGGCCGCACGGAGATCGGCTACGACCTCGTCGAGGACGCCCGCGGCCACGGCTACGCCACCGAGGCACTGCGCGCACTGGCCGACTGGGCGCTGGCCCGGGACGACGTACAGCGCCTGTTCGCGGTCGTCGCACACGCCAACGCGCCCTCACAGGCCGTGCTCGAACGGGCCGGATTCATCAGGGTCAGCGAGAGGGACGGGGAGGCGGAGGGCGAGGAGGACGGGGAGTACGCGTACGAGCTGCGAGCCCCCTGCCTCAGCTGACCTCGCCGACCTGGCCGCTCCTGCCGACCTGGTCGGCCTGGCCGCCCTTGCGTCTGCGCAGGCCGGACTCCGTCAGCAGCCGCACCACCTCGCGGCTGCCCACCTCGACCGCGCCGCCCGCCACCATCTCGGCGTAGCGATGCGACGGGATGTCGTAGTGATCGCGCTCGAACGCGCGGCGCGGGACGCCCAGCCGGTCGGCGAAGGCGTGCAGCTCTGCGTACGACACGTCGCTGACGAGGTGCGACCACATCCGGCCGTGCCCCGGCCAGTTCGGCGGGTCGATGTAGACCGTCACGACGAGGCCGCTCCCCCGGTCGCCGAGCCCAGCGTCCCCACCGCCGCGACCTTCACGCCCGCCTGGTGGCACACCCAGTGCGGATCGGGTCCCAGCTCGGGCTCGACCTCCAGGGCGTGCGGGTCGCCGGAGCCGCAGACCGGGCACAACGGCCAGCGCCCGTACCGCTCCAGCAGCGCGTCCTGCACGTCCTGCGCCACCAGCCCCGCCACGTACGCCGCGCCTTCCGGCCACTGCTCGACCCACCAGCGCCGCTGCGCGACGGAGTCCTCCACCATGGACACCACGTCCGCCGCGGCGACCTGGCCGGCGGCCAGATCGGCGAGCACGAGGGCGCGCGCGGCGTGCAACGCCTGCTCCAGGGGGCTCACGGGTTCCATGCACCCATTGTGCGCACTCTTGACCGCCGTCTTGGCCAAAAATATCTTTCGTTGCGTGCCCCAGGACGCGAAGGAAACTTTCAGCCTCCCCACTCATGCCACTCCGGCCGCCCTCGCCGCCAAGGTCCGCACGCTCGCGCCCACCATGACCCGCTCCATGCTGCGCGTCGCCGAAGCCGTCGCGGGCGACCCCGCGGGCTGTGCCGTCCTGACCGTCACCGACCTCGCCGAACGCACCGGCACCAGCGAGGCGACCGTCGTGCGCACCGCCCGCCTCCTCGGTTACGCCGGCTACCGCGACCTGCGCCTCGCCCTCGCCGGGCTCGCGGCCCAGCTGCAGTCCGGCCGGTCGCCCGCCCTCACCACCGACATCGCGGTCGACGACACCCTGGCGGACGTCGTCGCCAAGCTCGCCCACGACGAGCAGCAGACCCTCGCCGACACCGCCGCCGCCCTCGACACCGGCCAGCTCGAAGCGGCGGTCAGCGCGGCGGCGGGCGCGCGGCGCATCGACGTGTACGGGGTCGGGGCGTCCGGGCTGGTCGCCCAGGACCTCGTCCAGAAGCTGCTGCGGATAGGGCGCATCGCCCACGCGCACAGCGACACCCACCTCGCGGTGACGAACGCGGTGCAGCTCGCCGCCGGCGATGTCGCGGTCGCCATCACGCACTCGGGGTCGACTCGGGACGTCGTCGAGCCGCTGCGGGTGGCCTTCGAGCGGGGGGCGACGACCGTCGCCATCACCGGGCGGCCGCAGAGCGCGGTCACGCAGTACGCGGATCATGTGCTGACCACGTCCACCGCCCGGGAGAGTGAGCTGCGGCCTGCGGCGATGTCCTCCCGGACGAGTCAGTTGCTGGTGGTCGACTGTCTGTTCGTGGGGGTGGCCCAGCGGACGTATCCGACGGCCGCGCCCGCGTTGGCGGCGAGTTATGAGGCGCTGGCCCACCGGCGCCGGTAGAGGTAGTCGCACCGGACCCTCGTTGGAAAGAGCACCCCCGATGAACTCCCCTGACCTCCGTGACCAGCTGGACTCCCTGCCCACCGAAGCGTTTCGGGCCGAGCTCGCCGAGATCGACCGGCTGCCCACCCTCGACATCGCCCGGCTGATGAACGGGGAGGACGCCGGGGTCCCTGCCGCCGTGGCCGCGCAGCTGCCGCTCATCGCCGTCGTCATCGACGCCGTGGCCGAGCGGATGGCTCGCGGGGGGCGGCTGGTCTATGCCGGGGCCGGTACCGCCGGGCGGCTCGGCGTGCTCGACGCCTCCGAGTGTCCGCCGACCTTCAACACCGCGCCCGAGCAGGTCGTCGGGCTGATCGCGGGCGGGCCGGAGGCCGTGATCACGTCCGTCGAGGGCGCCGAGGACTCCCGGGAGCTGGCCGAGAGGGACCTCGCCGCCCTCTCCCTCACCTCCGCCGACACCGTGATCGGGGTGTCCGCCTCCGGCCGCACCCCGTACGCCGTCGGAGCGGTGGAGTACGCCCGCTCGCGGGGTGCGCTGACCGTCGGGCTGGCCTGCAACCCGGGCAGCGCGCTGGCCGCGGCCGCCGAGCACGGGATCGAGGTGGTCGTGGGGCCCGAGCTGCTCACCGGCTCCACCCGGCTGAAGGCCGGCACGGCGCAGAAACTGGTGCTGAACATGGTCTCGACGATCACGATGATCCGGCTGGGCAAGACCTACGGGAACCTGATGGTCGACGTCCGGGCCTCGAACGAGAAGCTGCGCGCGCGTTCGCGGCGGATCGTCGCGCTGGCCACGGGCGCGGCGGACGACGAGATCGAGGCCGCCCTCGCGGCCGCCGACGGCGAGGTGAAGCACGCGATCCTCGTCCTGCTGGCCGGGGTGGACGGGCCGACGGCCGCCCGCCTTCTGGAGGAGTCCGGGGGACATCTGCGCGCCGCGCTCGCCGCGACGAGCGGCTGAGCCGCACGCTCGGGGGGTGCGTATCGACTCCTCCTCCACAGCCGCCGCGATCCTGCCCCTGGTCGGCGGCCCCGCGAACGTCACGTCCGTCGCCCACTGCATGACCCGCCTGCGGCTGGGCCTCGCCGATCCGTCCCGGGCGGACGAGGCGGCGCTGCGGGCGGTGCCCGGGGTGCTGGGGGTCGTCGTGGACGGCGACAGCTACCAGGTCGTCCTCGGACCGGGCGTGGTGACGCGGGTGACCGCCGAGTTCGAGAAGCTGACGACCGTCGATGAACCGCCCTCCCGCGGCGCCGAGCCGAAGGCGGCGCGGCGCCGGAGCGACGCGACCCCGCTGAAGCGCGCCCTGCGCCGTCTCGCCGCCGTCTTCGTGCCGCTCATCCCGGCGCTGATCGGCTGCGGGATCCTCGCCGGCCTGGGCGGGCTTCTCCTCAACGCCGGTTGGCTGCCGGGGCTCACCCCCGCCCTGGCCGCCGTCGCCTCCGCCTTCATGGCGCTGATCGCCGTCTTCGTCGGCTACAACACGGCGAAGGAGTTCGGCGGCACCCCGATCCTGGGCGGCGCGGTCGCGGCGATCGTCGTCCATCCGGGCGTCGCGAAGGTGACGGCGTTCGGGGTGACGCTCGCCCCCGGCCAGGGCGGGGTCCTCGGCGCGCTGGCGGCCGCCCTGCTGGCGACGTGCGTGGAACGGTGGTGCCGCGGCCGGGTCCCGGCGACCCTGGACGTCCTCCTCACCCCCACCGTGACCGTCCTCGTCGCCGGCCTCGGCACGCTCTACGGCCTGATGTACGCGGCCGGCGCGGTCTCCTCGGCCATCGGCACGGCGGCGAACTGGCTGCTCGCGACGACGGGCCCGTTCGCGGGCCTCGTGCTCGGCGGCCTCTTCCTGCCGCTGGTGATGCTCGGCCTCCACCAGGCCCTCATCCCCATCCACACCACCCTCATCGAGCAGCAGGGCCACACGGCTCTGCTGCCGATCCTGGCGATGGCCGGCGCGGGCCAGGTCGGCGCGGCGGTCGCGGTGTACGTCCGGCTGCGCCACAGCGGGCTGGGAGCCTCCATCCGGACGACGATCAGGTCGGCGCTCCCCGCCGGGCTCCTGGGCGTCGGCGAACCCCTGATCTACGGGGTGTCGCTCCCGCTGGGCCGGCCCTTCCTCACGGCCTGCGCGGGCGGAGCGGCGGGCGGGGCCTTCGTCGGCTTCTTCGCGATGCTCGGCGACAAGGTGGGCGCGACGGCGATCGGCCCGTCCGGCTGGGCCCTGTTCCCGCTGCTGGCCGGGAACCGGGGACTGGGCACGACGGCGGCGATCTACGCGGGCGGCCTGCTGACGGGCTACGCGGTCGGCTTCGCCGCCACGTACGCCTTCGGCGGGGTGAGGGCGGCGGCCGCGACCGCCCACAGCTCCTGAGCGGTGGATGCCGGTACGGGTGACCCACCCCAGAACTCGGGCTCAGCCCACCCGGAACAGGGCACCGCCGCGCCGCCCTACCCTGGATGCCATGAACCACGCCCAGCTCACCGCGCTCGGCCGTGCCCTCCGTGTTCTCGGCGAGCACGGCGACGCGCTCACCGGCGACACCCCGGACGCCAAGCTGCACGAGGTCAAGGCCGATCTGCGGCGGGCGCTGGAGCTGCTGGACGAGAGCGTCGTCGGCGCCGCGCCCACCACCCGCTGCGCCGAGCATCCCTACGGTCCGGTCGACGAGGCGGCCCCCGATCTGTGCCTGCTGTGCGAGACGCGCCGCCGGTCGGCCCGCCGCGCCGAGTTCAACGGCCCCGCCCCGCAGGCGCCGTACACCGCCCCCACCCCCTCCGTCTCCCGTTACGGCACCCGCGCCGACCGCCCGCAGCCCCAGCAGCGCTGGCTCCCGGAGCTGTGGAACGGCCAGGAGTGGCACCTGTGCGGGACGCCCAGGAGGGACCGGCGCGAGGCCGAGCAGTACATCAACGCCCTGCGCCGCGGCTCCCGCCCCGCGATGGCCTACCGGCTCGTGCACGAGTTCACCGACTACGAGGTGCTGCGGATCTGGGGCACCCCGGTGAAGGTCGACATCGAGCCGCTCGGCAACCTCTGAGAAACGGGCGGCTGCTCGTGGAACGGGCCGCGGCCGGCGAGAGTGCCGGAAGCGGCCGCCACCCCTCGTGTGGGTGACGGCCGCCGCCGGCAGGCCGGTCGGTCACGCCCGTACCGGCGTGGCCTCCTCGGCCTCGTCCGCCGCCGCGGGCTCGGCCGGGACGGCCTTCCGCTTCGGGATGAACGTGGCGAGCAGGAAGGCCAGCAGGGCCGCTCCCGCGCCGATGGCCATGACGACCTTGAAGCCGTTCTCGGAGGGCAGCGCGTACCCGCCGAAGTCGGTGGTCATCTGGGCGAGGACGACGCCGGCGATGGCGCTGGCGAACGACGTGCCCAGGGACCGCATCAGGGTGTTGAGGCTGTTGGCCGCACCGGTCTGGGAGGGGTCGACGGCGCCCATGATCAGGGCGGGCATCGCACCGTAGGTGAAGCCGACGCCGGCGCCGATGATGCAGGACACCAGGACCAGGTGCCAGACCTCGCTCATCAAGGCGATGTTCAGGGCGTAGCCGGCGGCGACGATCAGCGCGCCGATCATCAGGGTCACCTTCGGCCCCTTGGCCTTGGTGATCTTGGCGGAGACCGCGGACATCACCATCATCACGAAGCCCTGCGGGGCGAGCACCAGACCGACGGTCATCATCGACCTGCCGAGGCCGTAGCCGGTCTGCTCGGGCAGCTGGAGCAGCTGCGGCAGGACCAGGGACATCGCGAACATCGAGAAGCCGAGGGCGATCGAGGCGAGGTTGGTGAACAGGACCTGGGTCTTGGCGGTGGTGCGCAGGTCGACCAGCGGCTGCTCGGACTTCAGCTCCCAGACGCCCCAGGCTCCCAGGATCACGACGGCGGCGGTGCCCAGGCCCAGCGTCGTACCGGAGGTCCAGCCCCAGTCGGCGCCCTTGGACACGGCCAGCAGCAGCGTGACCAGACCGGCCGAGAGGCCGAGCGAGCCGACGAGGTCGAAGCGTCCGCCGACCCGGTTCTTCGACTCCGGGACGAACATCAGGACGAGCAGGAGGGCGACGACGCCGAGGGCGGCGGAGGTCCAGAAGAGGATGTGCCAGTCCCAGCGGTCCGCGATGAACGCGGCGGTAGGCAGTCCGAGCGCGCCGCCGACTCCGAGGGAGGCGCTCATCACGGCCGTCGAACCGGCGAGCTTCTCGGCGGAGACCGTGTCCCGCAGGATGCTGATGCCCAGGGGCACCACGGCGGCCGACAGGCCCTGCAGCGCGCGGCCGACGATCATCGGGACGAGCGAGTCGGCGAGGGCGCAGACCACCGAGCCGGTCACCAGCAGCACGATGCTGACCAGCAGCATCCGCCGCTTGCCGACCATGTCGCCGAGGCGTCCCACGACCGGGGTGGCCACAGCGGCGGCGAGCAGGGTGGCGGTGACCGCCCAGGCGGTGTCGGAAGCGGGCGCGTCCAACAGCTTGGGCAGCTCGGGGACGATCGGGATGACCAGCGTCTGCATCAGCGAGACGACGATCCCGGCCAGGGCCAGCACCGCCACCACGGCGTTCGACCTCGGCGGGGCGGATGCTCCCGCCGCAGCGGGTCGGGCAAGGGCGTCGGACATGACAGGGCCTCCGTCGGATGCGCGAGAGGGGTTGAACTGCTTGACTCAAGCAAGCTTATGCAGATTGATTGAGTTAAGCAAGCTAAATCTCCCACACCGCTGCCGCACCGCTGCCACACGAAGGACTCGGCCGCGCTCAGCCGCGTTCAGCCATGACGCGCGACGATCTCCCGAGTCCGCTCCTCGTCCAGTTCGTAGACGGTCTCGTGAGCCCGCGGATCCCGCGCGTGGAGGGTGTGGAAGACCGGACCCGTCGCCCCGCCCAGCTCCACCAGGGAAGCGGACGCGCCCCGCACCGCCCGCTCGGTGCCGGGCGCGGTGGTCAGATCGATGCGGTTGACGACCCCGGGCGTCACCCACACCGGCACAGCCGCCAGGAAGCCGCACAGCTGAAGGTGGAAGTGCCCGGTCAGGACGGCCCGTACGTCACTCCCCCGGATCGCCTCCGCCAGTTCCTCCGGGTCCCTGAGCCCGAAGACCTGCTGGGTGGCCGAGACGCCGAGGCCGATCGGCGGATGGTGGAAGGCGAGGACGGTGCCGTGCTCGGCCGGCGTGCTCAGCACGTCCCGCAGCCAGTCCAGTTGGCCCGCGCCGAGCCGGCCGTACATCTTCCCCGGCACCAGCGAGTCGAGGGTGACCAGCCGCCAGCCGTCGACGGTGCTGACGGCGGCCCGCTCGGCGCCGGGGTACTCCAGCACGGCGTCCGCGTGCCCGTTGCCCAGCACCTTCGTGAAGGCGGACCGCTCGTCGTGGTTGCCGGTGGTGTAGAGGACGGGCGCGTCCAGCGAGCGCGCGAACCCGCCGACGAGCTCGCGCACGATTCCGTACTCCTCCACCGCGCCGGCGTCGGCCAGGTCGCCGGTGACGACGACCGCGTCCACGTCCCGCTGGTGGCGGAGTTCGTCGAGGACGAGCCGCAGGGAGTCGGTGGCGTCGACGCGTCGGCCGTCGGGGCCGTCGAGCCGTCCGATATGGGTGTCCGAGAGATGGATGATCCTCATCTCCCGGACCATACCCGGGAGTTGGCGGTCAGCTGAGGGTCTTCAGCGCGGCCGCGTCATACGGCTTCAGCTCGTCGACCCGGCCGCCGAGGACCTTGGCCGCCCACTCCGGGTCCTGGAGCAGCGCACGCCCGACGGCCACCATGTCGAACTCGTCGCGCTCCAACCGGTCGAGGAGGTCGTCGATGCCCTTGACCGGGGACCCCTCGCCCGCGAAGCCCTTGATGAAGTCGCCGTCGAGGCCGACCGAGCCCACGGTGATGGCCGGGCGGCCGGTGAGCTTCTTCGTCCAGCCCGCGAGGTTGAGGTCGGAGTCGTCGAACTCCGGAAGCCAGTAGCGACGGGTGGAGGCGTGGAAGGCGTCGACGCCGGCCGCGGCAAGCGGGGCGAGGACGGCCTCCAGCTCCTCGGGGGTCTCGGCGAGCCGCGCGTCGTAGGCCTCCGACTTCCACTGCGAGTAGCGGAAGATGATCGGGAACTCGGCCGAGACGGTCTCGCGCACGGCGGCGACGATCTCGGCGGCGAACTTCGTACGGTCCACGTGGTCGCCGCCGTAGGCGTCGGTCCGGCGGTTGGTGCCGGCCCACAGGAACTGGTCGAGCAGATAACCGTGGGCGCCGTGCAGCTCGACGCCGTCGAAGCCCATGCGCTCGGCGGCGGCCGCGGCCTCGGCGAACGCGCCGATGACGTCGTCCAGGTCGCGCTGGGTCATCGCCTTGCCGGCGCCCTCGGTGCCGTCGAGGCGCAGACCGGAGGGGCCGACGGCCGGGGCGTCCGCGTACGGCGGCTCGCCCTGCTTGCGCACCATGCCGATGTGCCACAGCTGCGGCACGATCGTCCCGCCGGCCGTGTGCACGGCCTCGGCGACCTTCGCCCAGCCCGCGAGCTGCTCCTCGCCGTGGAACCGGGGAATCCGGTCGCTCTGCCCGGCGGACTCGTGCCCGACGTACGTCCCCTCGGTGACGATCAGACCGACACCGGCCGCGGCGCGCCGGGAGTAGTACGACGCCACGTCCTCGCCGGGAATGCCGTCCGGGGAGAACATGCGCGTCATGGGCGCCATGGCGATGCGGTTCGGGACGGTCAGTCCGTTGAGGGCGACCGGCCGGGCGAGGATCTCGGCGGCGCGGTCGGGGACGGAGGCGGGAACGGGCTGGCTGGCGCTCACGTGGGGGGCTCCTCTTGACGGGGATGATGGACCGACTGGTATGTGCACATGCATTAAGTGCCGCTGCAACAGGAACCCCCTCACCCCCCGCCCGCATTCCGGCCCGCGCGGGATACGCCCTGTGATCCCGGCCACCCGCGGACGCGATCAGCGCGCATGAGCAACGCACACGAAGCGCATGAGCAGCACACATGAACAGAGGGGAGCGCTCCCACGTGAAGAAGGGCATGAAATCTCTTGACCCGTTTTATCCTGAAACGGGAAGTTCCCGTTCCGCTTCCCGTTCCTTCTCTACTTCCTCGCGACTACCCGCTCGCCGGGACCGGGCAGCGGCGGGCGGTAGAGGTGGCATGTCCCGGCTGGGCTGGCTGGACGCGCTGCGCGGGATCGCGGCGCTCGTCGTCGTGTTCGACCACTCCTCGTACGCCTTCATGGCTCAGACACGGCAGGCCCTGATGCCTGAGTTCAACACCAGCCGCTACGGCATCATGGTGTTCTTCCTGGTCAGCGGCTACATCATCCCGGCCTCGCTGGAACGCAGAGGCTGCGTCCGGACGTTCTGGATCGGCCGGCTGTTCCGCGTGTACCCGCTGGCCGCGGCCGTCGTGGCAGCGGTCCTGACCGCACAGCTGCTGGGTTTCGCGGAGCTGCGCACGGACTTCGGCGGCCAGAACCCGCTGACGGTGGCCGCCGCCCACGCCACCCTCCTCCAGGAGCTGCTGGGAACGCCCAACCTCCTGCTCGTCCTGTGGACGCTCTCCTACGAGATGGCCTTCTACCTGCTGGTCGTCGCCCTGTTCACGGTCCGGCTGCACCAGCGGTCGGCAGCGGTCTCGGCAACCCTGGCGGTGCTGGCCACGGCGAGTGCGGCGGCGGGGGTCGCACTCCCCGCCTCCGCCCTCTCCGACCGGCTCGGCGCCGGCTCGCTGATCGCCTTCACCGCGATCGCCCTGCTGCTCGCCGTCTGCTGCGCGAGTTCCGCCTCCCGGGCGCTGCGCGTCTTCGGAGGCGTCCTGGGCGGCCTGCTGGCACTGGCCCTGGTCGCCCTCAACGGCACGGTCCCCCTGTGGGAGGGCCTGGTCATCCTCGCCGTGATGTTCCTCGGCACGGTCGTCCACCGAGCCGAACACGGCCTGACCACCTGGCGGTACGCGGCCGTCACGGCCGTCGTCGTGATCGGCTGCGCGGTGGCGAGCGCGTCCTGGCACGGGGACGGAACCCATGCCACCCAGCGCGGCTGGATCACGGCCTTCCTGCTGGCCGTCCTCACCTTCGGCATCGGCCTGGCGCTGCGCGACCGCCGCATACCGCGCGCACTGCTGGCACTGGGCACGATCAGCTACTCGCTCTACCTGGTGCACCCGGCCCTGCTCGCGGTCACCGACGCCACGATCGGGCGCCGGCCCCACGACAACATCCTGCTCGAAGCGGCGTTCCTCGCGGCCCTGCTCCCGGTGAGCGCACTGACCTACCGCTACATCGAAACCCCGGCCCAGAACTGGGGCCGCCGACTGGCGCGCCGCTCAGTGCCCTCGCAGCCACCACCGGAACAGGCTGACAAGCCCCGAACCCGCGGCACCGGCCGCACCGAAAACAGCCCGGCGGGCGAGCCCGTGCCAGAACACCGCCCGCGCCGCACTCGGCCGCCCAACCTTGTCGGACATGGTCACGACGGATTGCCACCCACTCCGGGCCGGGACCCGCGCCGACCCTGAACCGACCGTCCTCGCCGCCGGGGCAAGCACGCGTGAAGTCCGTCCACGCCGAGCGTTCTCGCTCGGCCCGAGGCTCAAGCACCCAGCGCCGAGCCCTCTTTGTTCGGATTGGGCAGTGGGCCTCAACCCACCCTCCCACCCGGCGAGTTGACGCGGAGCGACCAACTTGCCACGGAAGGTCACCACGCTCTGGCGTGCGCATAACGAAACAGCCCCCGCCAGGTGCTACCAACACCTGCGGGGGCTTGACCTACAAGATCGAATAAGAGGTTCGATCCGTGGCTGATGCCAAGCCTAAGTGGTCTGTGTCGTAAGTCCTTCGGGGGTTGATCATGCGTCCGGGGCGGCAGAGGATTCTTCTGGGTGATCGGCAGTGTGCCGGTCGAGTCTGGCCAGCAGATCGTCCAGGTCGGAGGTGGTGAACTTCCACTGGAACGGCTGTGCCGTGGCGTTGTAGCGGTCTTCGAAGGCTCGGAGCCGGTCCCGGATCTCAGCGAGGTCGGTGAAGTCGTTGGGCGAGACGCGTTTACGGTCGGGCAGGGCGGGCAGGCCGCCGTCGGCGAAGCGGACCCGCCAGGTGCGCACGGTATCCAGGTGCACTCCCCTTTTTGCGGGCGATGCGCGCGTTGGACCGCCCGCGGGCGGCGTGCAGCACGATCTGCGCCCGTACTCGGTCCTGATGCGGTGTCTTGTGACCATAGGCCGCACTCTTCAGCCGGTGCCGTTCGGCAGCGGTCAGGCAGATCGGGCGCGCGACGGCAACGGGCATGGCAGGCAAACCGATCAGCAGAAGTGGATCACAACGAGCGGCAGCCTGCCGCACCCACTCCCCCGCTGATCGGGCAGGATGGCTCACCTGGCCCATCACACCGCCGCAATCCAAGCTTGTGTGCGCGGCTTGCCGTCGGCCGGCGGGCTCGGGCCGGGTCAGGCGTTGTGGATGGCGTTGATGCAGCGCGCCAACAGGCCCTTCAGTGTGTCGCGTTCTTCCGGGGTGAGTTCCTCGACGATCCGGCGTTCAATGCGTACGGCCTGTTGGTCGGCGAGATCGAGGGCCTCTGCCCCGACGCCGGTGAGCCGGGTCTCCAGCACCTTCTGGTGCCAGGGATGCGCCGTCCTTGTGACCAGCCCCCGTTCCTCGAGGTTCTTCAAGACGGCCGTCATTGCTTGCGGCGTGACCAGGCAGGCACGGGCCAGTGCGGCTCCGGAGATACCAGGGTTGTGGGCAAGACCGAACAGGGCGGCGTACTGCGCGACGGTGAGATCCAGCGACTTCAAAGCGGCGCCCTTGGCGGCCATGAGGACTTGCTCCGCGCGCTTGATGTCCAGGCCGAGGCGTTCGTCAGCAGGCATTCCCATGCGGTCGATCATACAGACCCGAATGAAAACCAAGATTTGAAGTCATGACAAAGCCTTGATACAAAGCAAGGTATGGATGTGAACGCATGCCTCATGCACGGCAAGACGATCCTCATCACCGGCGCCACTCAGGGCATGGGCCAGCACATCGCCCGGGACCTCGCCGCCGACGGCGTGACCCTCCTGCTGCACGGCCGCGACGGCACACGGCTGGAGGAGATTGCCGCAGGCATCCGGGCGGGCACCCCGGGTGTGACCGTGCGCAGCTACCTGGCTGACCTGGCCGACCTCGACCAGGTACGAGCCATGGCCGCCCGCATACTCGATGCTGAGCCCCGCCTCGACGTACTGGTCAACAACGCCGCTCTTGGGGGCGGTGGCAATCCGGGCCAGCGCGAGACGAGTCGTCAGGGACACGAGCTGCGGTTCGCTGTGAACCATCTGGCGCCCTACGCACTGATCCGCGGGCTGCTTCCGTTGTTGACGGCCTCCGCACCCTCGCGTGTCGTCAACGTCGCGTCGATAGGACAGGCACCCATCGATTTCGACGACGTCATGCTGGAGCGCAACTACGAAGGACTCGACGCCTACTGTCGGAGTAAACTCGCAATGATCATGTCGACGTTCGACCTGGCGGCCGAACTCACGGACCGCCAGGTCACCGTCAACGCCCTGCACCCGGCCCACCTCATGGACACGCGGGCAGTACGGGAATACGGCCTCACACCGGAGGTCGGCACGGATGCGGGGGTTCGGCCCACGGTCCGGCTGATCACGGATCCGGACCTGGAGACCGTCACCGGCCGCTACTTCGACCGGTTCACCGACATGCCGGCCCATGAACAGGCGTACAACAAGGCGGCGCGCACCCGCCTGGCCGCACTTACCAGACAGCTCGCTCTCACCTGAACAGATCCCGCCACCAGCCCAACGGCCGCTGTGCCGCATCCGACCTGTCCCGACACACCAACAACATATGCGTTCCCGTCCAGGCCCCGCACATGACCTGCCATCGCGTCAACCCCCGAAGGACTTCGGGAGCCGGCCACTAAGGGCTGTCCCGTAATCCCTGGTGGATCAGCGCGCGGCGTCAGATGCGGTGCATCGCAAGGCGGAGGCACGTCCGCATACTGGATGTATTCGGGCGTTCCGACAACGCGGCGAGGTGCCGTAGCTGTCGTCGCGCGCCCGCCAGGGATTGCGGGACAGCCCTTAGTGCTGACCCCCTGTCCGCGCACGCGTCCCCGCACCCCATGTCGAATCCGGGTTACGGCAAGCGCTCCGCGCCAGACGAACTACGCCGCACGAACCATGACTTCGCACACCTCCCGCCCCGCGAGGCGGCCATCGCCGCGTACCTCGACCGGCTCCCCGACGGCACGGACATCTCGGTGAAGACGCTGGCCAAGACGACGCCGTACGGCCAGTGCGTGCTTCGCACGGCGCTCAACCGGATCCAGGCGGCCGGGCACTTGAGGCGCGGCCGGGAACGTCTGGAGACCGCCTCCGGCGAGTTCCGCCGGATCACCTGATCGTGGTGGTCCCGTACCGCACGTGACGACGACTGGTGGGAAAGGTTCACGCGCGGCGACGTACCGGAGCCGGAACAGCCACCGGACCGGGACCGCCGCCCCACCCGCTCCCGCGCCCACATCCTCCTCGCCGCCCTCGGCCGCACGGCACCCGCGCTGTCCCTCTCCGCCGCCGACTGCGCGCAGCTGGCTCCGCTGGTGGAGGAGTGGTTCGCCCGCGGGGCCACGGAGGAGACGCTCCGCACCGCCCTGACCGCCGGCCTGCCCACACCGGTGCACAGCCCGGCGGCCCTGCTCCGCCGCCGCCTGACGGACGATCCCCCCGGAACCGGTGGCAGCCCCTCCTCGCCCGCCCCGCCGCCTCCTCGAGTGCGCGGAGTGCAGGGTTCCCGGCCGCCCTGAGGCCCTGCTAGGGGGCGTGTGTCGCGGCTGCCGGGGCGAACGCGCGCCCGCCCACTCCCACACGCCCTTCCCCGCGTCGGCAATCCACTCCCGCGCGGCCGAGATCCGTGCGGCGATGTCCCTGCGACCACGAGAAAGGACACCCGTATGACCGCACCTACGGTCCGGCGTCACCACCCCGGGGCACGATGGAGGGAAGGAGGCGAAGCCATGACACCCAGCACCGCCGAACGCCCGCAGATGCCCATCGAGGACTTCGAGGAACTGGCCGCCGCGGCCCCCGAGCACGTGCGGCTCGAATTCGTCGACGGCCGGGTCCGCACCAAGGATCCGCTCAGCGTCGAGGACTTCGAGGAGCTGGAGCACCGGGCGCCGGAGACCGTGCGGCTGGAGTACGTCAACGGAAAACTTGAGGTCAAGGCCATGCCGGATGGCAAGCACCGTGCTATTTACCTGTGGCTGGTGCGCCAGTTCCTGCTCCACCGTCCCGACCTCGATCTCGCACCCGAGTCCGGTGTCAAGGCCGAGGCGTACCGCAAGGGTCGCGCCCGGACCGACGCGGCTCTCGCACCCGTGGATCACTTCATCGATGACGGCGAATGGTCCGAGACCGACGGCATTCTGATGGCCTTGGAGATCACCTCCCGGGACAGTGACACCAATCAGCGCGACCTCATCGACAAGCCTCTCGGGTACGCGGCGGCCGACATCCCCGTCTACCTCCTCATCGACCGCGACAACTGCACGGTCGTCGTGTACAGCGAGCCCAAGGACGGCCGCTACCGCCAGTCGCCCTCCTGCCCTTGGGGCGCCACCGTCGAGCTTCCGCCGCCGGTGAGCATCACCCTCGACACCGAGCCGTTGAAGAAGTACGCCTTCTGAAACGCCCGAGGGCGGCACCCCCCGTTTCCGGGAAGTGCCGCCCTCGGTCCGAAGGACAGGCGATCGACCAGAGGTCGATCAGAAGTCCATGTCACCGCCCGGCATGCCGCCGCCGGCCGGCGCGGACGCCTTCTCCGGCTTGTCGGCGATGACGGCCTCGGTGGTGAGGAACAGCGCGGCGATGGAGGCCGCGTTCTGCAGCGCGGAACGCGTCACCTTCGCCGGGTCGATGATGCCCTCGGCGATCATGTCGACGTACTCGCCGGTCGCAGCGTTCAGGCCGTGACCGACCTGGAGGTTGCGGACCTTCTCCACGACGACGCCGCCCTCGAGACCACCGTTGACGGCGATCTGCTTGAGCGGGGCCTCCAGGGCGAGCCGCACGGCGTTGGCGCCGGTCGCCTCGTCACCCTCGAGCTCCAGCTTCTCGAAGACGGCGGAGGCCTGGATGAGCGCCACGCCACCACCGGCGACGATGCCCTCCTCGACGGCGGCCTTCGCGTTGCGGACGGCGTCCTCGATGCGGTGCTTGCGCTCCTTGAGCTCCACCTCGGTGGCGGCGCCGGCCTTGATGACCGCGACACCGCCGGCGAGCTTCGCCAGGCGCTCCTGCAGCTTCTCGCGGTCGTAGTCCGAGTCGCTGTTCTCGATCTCGGCGCGGATCTGGTTGACCCGGCCGGCGACCTGGTCGGAGGAGCCCGAACCGTCGACGATGGTCGTCTCGTCCTTGGTGATGACGACCTTGCGGGCCTTGCCCAGCAGGTCCAGGGAGGTGTTCTCGAGCTTGAGACCGACCTCCTCGGAGATGACCTCGCCACCGGTGAGGATCGCGATGTCGTTCAGCATCGCCTTGCGGCGGTCGCCGAAGCCCGGGGCCTTGACCGCGACGGACTTGAAGGTGCCGCGGATCTTGTTGACGACCAGGGTCGACAGGGCCTCGCCCTCGACGTCCTCGGCGATGATCAGCAGCGGCTTGCCCGACTGCATGACCTTCTCCAGGAGCGGGAGCAGGTCCTTGACGTTCGCGATCTTGGAGTTCGCGATCAGGATGTACGGGTCGTCGAGGACGGCCTCCATACGCTCCATGTCGGTGGCGAAGTACGCCGAGATGTAGCCCTTGTCGAAGCGCATGCCCTCGGTGAGCTCCAGCTCCAGACCGAAGGTCTGGGACTCCTCGACGGTGATGACGCCTTCCTTGCCGACCTTGTCCATCGCCTCGGCGATGAGCTCGCCGATCTGGGTGTCGGCGGCGGAGATGGAGGCCGTGGAAGCGATCTGCTCCTTGGTCTCGACATCCTTGGCCTGCTCCAGCAGGGCACCGGAGACGGCCTCGACGGCCTTCTCGATACCGCGCTTGAGAGCCATCGGGTTGGCGCCGGCGGCCACGTTGCGCAGACCCTCGCGCACCAGGGCCTGGGCCAGGACGGTCGCGGTCGTCGTGCCGTCACCGGCTACGTCGTCCGTCTTCTTCGCGACTTCCTTGACCAGCTCGGCGCCGATCTTCTCGTACGGGTCCTCGAGCTCGATCTCCTTGGCGATGGAGACACCATCGTTGGTGATCGTGGGGGCGCCCCACTTCTTCTCGAGGACGACGTTGCGGCCCTTGGGACCGAGCGTCACCTTCACGGCGTCCGCGAGCTGGTTCATGCCGCGCTCGAGGCCGCGCCGTGCCTCCTCGTCGAACGCGATGATCTTGGCCATGTGAAGTGGTCCTCCCGGACTGGGGTGGATTGCTCCGGACCGCGCTGGCGCCCGCGACGGACGGCTCGCCGACCTGATGGTTCCTTGCCCCACCTGGCCTGCGGGCCTCACCGACCCGGTCCTCGTTGTCACTCTCACCTTCAGAGTGCTAACGCCAATGATTAGCACTCGGCATACGAGAGTGCAAGGTGCACCCGCGAAGCGGGCTCGTTGAGGGGTGGCGGTCGGGCGACGGGTGGGCGCAAGCGACTCGGGGAGATCCGCAGGTGAACAACGGTGCGCCAGAGGGGTGCGGGAGGCACCGGACGCACCGGACGCACCGGACGCACCGGACGCACCGAAGGGCTTGTACCCCCAGGAGGTACAAGCCCTTCGGATGTGATGTACAGAAGAACGACGCTGTCAGTCGGCGCGCGCTTCAGCCGGTCGCGAGACGGACCATGTCCGCCTGCGGCCCCTTCTGACCCTGCGAGATCTCGAAATCGACCCGCTGACCCTCTTCCAGGGTGCGGTAGCCGTCCATCTGAATCGCGCTGTAGTGGACGAAAACATCCGCACCACCGTCGACCGCGATGAAGCCGTACCCCTTCTCCGCGTTGAACCATTTGACGGTGCCCTGAGCCATGCCTAACTCCCCTATTACTGGCCCTTGCACAGATCCACACTTCGCGGATCCGGGTCAGACCTCACCCCCCAACGATTGGGGGCGTGCGCCGGAACGCGTCGACCGCGGCCGAATGTATCTGTCCAACTGCCCTCTGCAACAGGTCACTTGGACGAGAATTCTGGACGCAAAGGATCCGGAATGTGGCGAGAATTCGCCTGAATTCAGGGCAAGTCGGGCCCTGCAAAAGCCACAAAAGCCGCGAAAGGCATACACACTTTGGCTGCTTCTTGTCGGGCGTGGGGCAGAAATCAAAGGCGCCGGATCCGGTGATCCGGACCGGGTTCCCCAACTGTACCGCGCTCAACCACACTGAATTGCCCCCTCCACTTCTATCGCGGAGAGGGCAATTCGATGAACGCTCGGTAATCGCTGTTACCGACGGTTACTACCGACGGGTACTGAACGGCGGTCAGTCGCCGTTCGCCCCACCGCTCAGCCGCCCGCGACCGCCGGGATGATCGAGACGCCGGCGCCGTCCGGGGTCGGCGTCTGAAGCCCCTGCTCGAAGCGGACGTCGTCGTCGTTGACGTACACGTTGACGAAGCGGCGCAGCTTGCCCTGATCGTCGAGGATGCGAGCGGCGATGCCGGGGTGGTTCTGCTCGAGATCGGCGACGACCTCACCGAGGGTCGCCCCCTCGGCCTTCACCTCGGCCGAGCCACCGGTGTAGGTACGCAGGATGGTGGGGATGCGGACGGTGACGCTCATGACTTTCGACCTCCGGTCAGGTGGGGCGCCCCCGCAGGGGCGCGGGGCGGTGGCTAGACGAGACCCACGTCGCGGAACGACTCGAGGTTCGGCCGAATCGTCGCGGTCAGCCCCGTGCCGGCCACCGCGTCCAGCGTCTTGAGGCCGTCGCCCGTGTTCAGCACGACGGTCGTGAGCGTCGGGTCGAGAAGACCGTTCTCGATCAGCTTCCGCGTCACACCCACCGTCACTCCGCCGGCGGTCTCCGCGAAGATGCCCTCGGTCCGCGCCAGCAGCTTGATCGCGTCGACGATCTGCTCGTCCGTCACGTCCTCCACCGCACCGCCGGTGCGACGCGCGATGTCGAGCACGTACGGACCGTCCGCCGGGTTGCCGATGGCCAGCGACTTGGCGATGGTGTTCGGCTTCTGCGGCCGGACGACGTCGTGTCCCGCCTTGTACGCGACCGACACCGGGCTGCACCCCTCGGCCTGGGCGCCGAAGATCTTGTACGGCTTGTCCGCGACGAGCCCGAGCTTGATCAGCTCCTGCAGCCCCTTGTCGATCTTCGTGAGCTGCGAGCCCGAGGCGATCGGCACGACCAGCTGGTCGGGAAGCCGCCAGCCGAGCTGCTCGCAGATCTCGTACGCCAGGGTCTTGGACCCCTCCGCGTAGTACGGCCGCAGGTTGACGTTGACGAAGCCCCAGCCCTCGCCCGCCGGGTCGCCGATGAGCTCGGAGCAGAAGCGGTTGACGTCGTCGTAGTTGCCCTCGATGCCGATGAGCTCGCCGCCGTAGACCGCGGCCATGACGACCTTGCCCTGCTCCAGGTCGTGCGGGATGAACACGCAGGAGCGGAATCCGGCGCGGGCCGCCGCGGCGCCCACGGCGCCGGCCAGGTTGCCGGTGGAGGAGCACGAGAGGGTGGTGAAGCCGAACGCGCGCGCCGCCTCGATGGCCTGCGCGACGACGCGGTCCTTGAAGGAGTGCGTCGGGTTGCCGGAGTCGTCCTTGACGAAGAGCTTTCCGGCGTCGACGCCCAGCTCGCGGGCGAGGTTGTCGGCCTGGACGAGCTTGGTCCAGCCCGGGTTGATGTTGGGCTTGTCCGCCACGTCGGCCGGGACCGGCAGGAGGGGCGCGTAGCGCCAGATGTTCGCGGGTCCCGCCTCGATGCGCTTGCGGAGCTCCTCCGTGTCGTAGGAGGAGAAGTCGTACGCGATCTCGAGCGGGCCGAAACACTCCTCGCAGGCGAAGACGGGCCCGAGGGGGACACGGTGACCGCACTCACGGCAGTTCAGCGCCGCGGCCGGACCGAGGTCGACGGCGGAAGCGCCGGAGGCAGTGGAAACGGTGGGTTCGGTTGCAACGTTCTGCGCAGCCATGTGAGGGGAGGCCCTTTCTCCTCATCTTCCTCACGACGCACTTCGCCGTGAGACGGATTTGGCACCTTCCCGAGCCGGGAGCCTCACCACGACGACGTGGTCAGACCGGCTGGAGGGTTGCCGGGGCTTCATCGGGCCGTATCCCTCTGCCCCTCTGGATGAGCGGTATTCGGTTGTTGATCGTTGAACGCTCAATGGCCTCGGACATGCGATGGTCATCCGCGTTGTTCAAGACTGTAACCGAAGCCCAGGATCGTTGAGATAGTCGTCCGAACCGCGAGATGTACCGCGAGATGTGAGGAGCCGCCGTGCTGGAAGAGGTCGAGCGCTGGCTGGCCACCCGTTCCTGGTCGGTGACCGATCGCCCGCTGCACCGGATCATGGCGGCCAAACGCGCCACGAACCGGTCGGTGTCCGTGGTCCTGCCCGCGCTGAACGAGGAGGCGACGGTCGGCGACATCGTCGCGATCATCCGCCACGACCTCATGCACCAGGTCCCGCTCGTCGACGAGATCGTCGTCGTCGACTCGGGATCGACCGACCGGACCTCCGAGGTCGCCGCGGCGGCCGGGGCCCGGGTCGTCCACCGGGACGACATCCTGCCGCGCATCCCGGCCGTGCCCGGCAAGGGCGAGGTGCTGTGGCGCTCGCTGCTGGTCACCACCGGGGACATCGTCTGCTTCATCGACGCCGACCTGAAGGAGTTCTCCTCCGACTTCGTCTCGGGCATCGTCGGCCCACTGCTGACCGACCCGGACGTGGACCTCGTCAAGGGCATGTACGACCGTCCGCTGGGCGGCGCGGCCGGCCAGGGCGGGCGGGTGACCGAGCTGATGGCCCGCCCCCTGCTCAACATGCACTGGCCGCAGCTGGCCGGGTTCGTGCAGCCGCTCGGCGGCGAGTACGCGGCCCGCCGCAGCCTGCTCGAGCAGCTGCCCTTCCCCGTCGGCTACGGCGTGGAGCTGGGCATGCTGGTCGACGCCCTGCACCTGGTGGGCCTCGACGCCCTCGCCCAGGTCGACGTGGGCGTCCGCAAGCACCGCCACCAGGACGGCCAGGCCCTCGGCCGGATGGCCGCGGCGATCTACCGCACGGCCCAGCTCCGACTGGCCCGCGGGCATCTGATCCGCCCTTCCCTCACCCAGTTCGAACGCAACCCGGACGGGTTCGAGCCGCGCACCTACTCCGTGGACACCGAGGAACGGCCGCCGATGGCGGAGATCGCGGAGTACCAGTCCCGCAAGGTCGCCTGACGCCGTCGCGTCACCCCGCACACCCGTTGTATACGTCCTGGCCACACAGGGCGACCGTACGTTTGAGCGTTTCCGGAGCGGGCTAGGTTGAGGTCTATGGCTACCACCGGTGGAGCTGCTCAGGTCCTGGTCGCGTCCAACCGCGGCCCGGTCTCGTACACGGTCGACGAGGGCGGCTCGCTGCGCGCGAAACGCGGCGGCGGCGGGCTGGTCTCCGGCCTGTCGGCCATCGGGCCGGACGCGGGCGCGCTGTGGGTGTGCTCGGCGCTGTCCGACGGCGACCGGGAGGCGGTCCGGCGCGGGATCGGCGAGGAGGGCGTGCGCATGCTGCCCATCCCGGCCGACGTGCACGCCGACGCGTACAACGGCATCGCGAACTCGGTCCTGTGGTTCATCCACCACCTCCTCTACCAGACCCCGCTGGAACCGGTCTTCGACGCGGAGTTCCGCCGCCAGTGGGCCTCGTACGAGACGTACAACCGCGCGTTCGCGCAGGCGCTGGCGGAGGAGGCGGCGGACGGCGCGGCGGTCCTCGTCCAGGACTACCACCTGTGCCTGGTCCCGGGAATGCTCCGTGCACTCCGCCCCGACCTGCGGATCGCGCACTTCTCCCACACGCCGTGGGCCCCCTCGGACTACTTCGGCCTGCTGCCCGCGGACATCCGGGAACAGCTGCTGAGCGGCATGCTCGGCGCGGACCGGCTGGGCTTCCTGACCCAGCGCTGGGCGGACGCGTTCACCGCGTGCTGTACGGAGTTCGCCGTGGAGCCGGGGAAGACGCAGGTCGGCGTGCACGGGCTCGGGGCCGACGCCGACTTCCTGCGGGAGCGCTCGCACCGGCCGGACGTCGAGGAGCGGATCGCCGCCCTGCGCGAGGAGATCGGCGGGGAGGGCCGCAGGACGATCGTCCGAGTCGACCGCACCGAGCTGTCCAAGAACATCGTGCGCGGGCTGCTGGCCTACCGGCAGCTGCTCGACGACCGTCCCGAGTGGCGCGAGCGGGTCGTCCACGTGGCGTTCGCCTACCCCTCCCGCCAGGATCTCGCCGTCTACCGCGACTACATGGCCGAGGTGCGGCGGCTGACGGACGAGATCAACGCCGCGTACGGCACGCCCGGCTGGACGCCGGTCCTGCTCAACCTCAAGGACGACTTCGCCCGCTCCCTCGCCGCCTACCGCCTCGCGGACGTCGCCCTGGTCAACCCCATCCGCGACGGCATGAACCTGGTCGCCAAGGAGGTCCCGGTCGTCTCCGACGAGGGCTGCGCGCTGGTGCTGTCCCGAGAGGCGGGGGCGTACTGGGAACTGGGCGAGGACGCGCTCGTCGTCAACCCGTACGACGTCCTGGAGACCGCCCGGGCCCTGCACGAGGGCCTGTCGATGAAGCCGGAGGAGCGGGCCGAGCGCACGAAACGGCTGTCCGCGGCGGCGACCGCGCTCCCCCCGGCCCAGTGGTTCATGGACCAGCTGAACGCCCTGCGGGAGGCTCCCGGGGTTCAGCCGAGCTGACCGGCCAGCTCCCGCAGCAGCGCCACGACCCCGGCGGGGCCGTCGACGACGAGGTCCGCGCGCTTGGCCAGTTCGCCGACCTCGGTGCTGCCGCTGCACACCAGCAGCCCGGGGACGCCGTCGGCGCGGAGCTGCTCGACGGCGGCGAAGGCGGGCAGGTCACCGAGGTCGTCACCGGCGTACAGGACACTGCGCGCGCCCGTCTCGCGGACGTGCTCCAGCAGGGCCATGCCCTTGTCCATGCCCGGCGGGCGCAGCTCCAGGACCATCCGGCCGGGCTCGACGATCAGTCCGTGCCGGGCCGCGAGATCGGCGAGCGGCGCGCGCAGCGCTTCGAAGGCGGCCTGGGGGTCGTCGGCCCGCCGGGTGTGGACGGCGACGGCCCGGCCGGCCTTCTCCTCCACCCACACGCCCGGCAGGTCCCCGGCCGCCGCCAGGACCTCCGGGAGCTCGGCGCGGACGGCGGCCACCCCGGGGTGCGGGGCCGGGGCGCTCAGGGCGCCGGTGCGCGCGTCCCAGCGTTCGGCGCCGTAGAGCCCGAGGACGGTGAGCTGCGCGAGCCCTTCGGCCCCGGCGAATCCGCCGTGCCGTACGGCGACCTCGGCGGGCCTGCCCGTGACGACGGCCACGGCGGCGATCTTCGGTGCGAGGGCCGCGAGCGCGGGGACGGCGTCGGGGTGCGCCCGGGCGTCCTCGGGGTTCTCGACGATCGGGGCGAGGGTGCCGTCGAAGTCGAGGGCGACGAGCGTTCGGGAGGGGTCGGCGAGGATCGCGTCGAGTGCGGTGCGTCCGGCTGCGGTGGTGGGTGCGTGGATGCCCATACGGCGACGATAGCCACGCGATCCAGGCGTCGGACCCACACCTCAGCGATCGGCTCGCCTGGTGTCCCGCACCCTTCTCAGTCTGTTCACCGTGACCGGATCGTGGGCCAGTGCGCGGGTGTCGTCGAGGAGGGCGTTGAGGAGCTGGTAGTAGCGGACCGGGGACAGGTCGAGTTCCTCGCGTATCGCCCGTTCCTTCGCGCCGGGGCCGGAGAACCCGCGCCGCTCCAGGGCGAGGATGCCGCGCTCCCGCTCCCCCAGCCCGCCCGCGTCGCCCGCTAGCTGTTCCATACCCGCAAGGTAACGCCCACCGCTGACACTCGGCCCGGTCGGCCTGGGCCCTGTCCGGCCGATCAGGCCCCAGGCGCGGGGTCTGGCCCTGTGACTTGATCGGCCGGACGGGCCCTAGGGGGCTTCTGATGGATCTCCGTGGGAGAAGGAGCGGCGTTCGGTGCGTGCTCTCGGTGTGCCGGGCGAGAGTGCGTGCCGGGCGTCGCGACGCCGCGGAGATCCATCAGAAGCCCCCTAGTCTCCGGAGGCGTTCTCCAGCGTCGTGGCCGTGCTCTGGAGCTCGCCCAGCACCTCGGCCGGGTTGCCGTCGGCGGTGACGGCCTGGCCGATCCGCTGCTTGATCTGCGCGCTGACCTTCGCCCAGGAGGTCCGCCCGACGGGGTAGGACTCGGAGAGCGGGAGTTCCTCCAGGAACGGCTGGAGGTCGGTGTCCTCCTTGGCCGAGCCCATGACCTGGGAGGCGGAGTTGGTGACCGGCAGCAGGTCGTACTCGCGGGAGAAGTCGAGCACGTTCTCCTCGCTGTAGACGAAGTCGAGGAAGTCGCCGATCTCCGCGGCGTGGCCGTTCTGCTTGAAGGCGGTCATCCAGTCGGCGACGCCCATGGAGACCTTGCTCGGCCCGTCGAGGCCGGGCATGGGCACCATGCCGAACTCGACGCCCTTGGCCTCGGCCGCCTTCATCAGCGAAGGGTGCCCGTTGAGCATGCCCACCTCACCGGCGGTGAACGCGGCGAACGCGGCGGCCCGGTTCAGCTTGCCCGGCGCGACCGGCCCGGTCAGGCCCTTGCCGACCAGGTCGTTCTTCAGCCAGTTGAAGGTGTCGACGTTCTCGGCGGAGTCGATGCTGTAGCTGCTGACGGTCTGGGAGTAGCCGCCCCCGCCGCTGAGCAGCCACTGGAGCGTCTCGGCCTGCGCCTCCTCGGAGCCCAGGGGCAGCGCGTACGGGTACTTCACGCCCTCGTCCTTGAGCGCCTTCGCGTCCTTGGCGAGCTCGGCCCAGGTGGCCGGCGGGGTGAGGCCGGCCTTGGCGAAGAGGGTCTTGTTGTAGAACAGCAGCCGTGTGGAGGAGGCGAACGGCATGCCGTACTGGATCCCGCGCACCTCGCCCGCGTTGGCGAGCTGGGTCACGAAGTCGGCCTCGACGGGGATGGAGAGGACGTCGCCGACCTTGTAGAGCAGGTCGTCGGCCGCGTAGTCGGCGTAGGCGCCGATCTGGGCCATGTCGGGGGCCTTGCCCGCGTCGACCATCGCCTTGACCTTGGCGTCGACGTCGTTCCAGGAGTACACGGTCACCTCGACGGTGACGCCCGGGTGCTTCTTCTCGTATGCCTTGACGAGCGTGTCCCAGTACTTCTCGGAGCTGTTGGCGCTGCTGTCGCCGTAGTCGGCGGCGACGAGTCTCAGGGTGACGTCGTCGGAGCCTGCGGTCAGCCCGCAGCCGGCCAGGACCGCCGACATGCCGAGGGCGGACGCCGCCGCGATGATCCCTGACTTTCGTGCCCGCTGCACCGAACCGCTCTCCATCACTCGTCCACTAATCCCAAACTGAATGTTCATACCAATGGATCCGCTATCCGGAGTAAGGTCTACACCACGCAATTGGACTAGACCTCTTGCGGGTCTTGCCGCGCACGCTACCCCCAAGACCGGTAAGTGGACTAGACCTCTCGCGGGTACTGGGTCCACACTGTTCCGGTGAGACATGTCATCGCCCTGGACGTGGGCGGCACCGGGATGAAGGCCGCCCTGGTCGGCGCGGACGGCACACTGCTGCACCGGGCCCGCCGAGCCACCGGCCGCGAGCGCGGCCCCGACGCGGTGGTCGCCGGCATCCTCGACTTCGCCGCCGACCTGCACGAACACGGCGTCGAGCAGTTCGGCGAGCCCGCGTCCGCCGCCGGCGTCGCCGTCCCCGGCATCGTCGACGAGGCGAACGGCGTCGCCGCCTACGCGGCCAACCTGGGCTGGCGGAACGTCCCCCTGCGCGAGCTGCTCACCACCCGGCTCGGCGTGCCGGTCGCCCTCGGCCACGATGTGCGCACCGGCGGCCTCGCCGAGGGCCGGATCGGCGCGGGCCGGGGCGCGGACCGGTTCCTGTTCGTGGCCCTGGGCACCGGCATCGCGGGCGCGATCGGCGTCTCCGACCGGGTGGACGCGAGCGAGATCGGCCACATCGTCGTACGGCCCGGCGGGACCCCGTGCCCGTGCGGGCAGCACGGCTGTCTGGAGCGGTTCGCGTCGGCCGCCGCGGTGAGCGAGGCATGGGCGGCGGCCTGCGGGGACCCGGAGGCGGACGCCGCGGACTGCGCGAAGGCCGTCGCGTCCGGCGACCCGAACGCCGTCCGGGTCTGGCAGACGGCCGTGGACGCCCTCGCCGACGGCCTGGTCACCGCGCTCACCCTGCTGGACCCGCGCACCCTCGTCATCGGTGGCGGCCTGGCGGAGGCGGGGGAAACCTTGTTCACACCGCTGCGCGAAGCGGTCCGCAGCAGGGTGACCTTCCAAAGACTCCCGGAGACGGTCCCGGCAGCCCTGGGCGACAGCGCCGGCTGCCTGGGCGCGGGCCTCCTGGCCTGGGATCTCCTCAAGACGACTGACGGTATGGAGGTAACAACCTGATGGCCACCCCCCCAGGGGCGCGGGGAACTGCGCAGAAAGCCACGACGCACCCACAGGTACTGACCGGCGCGAGGGTGGTACTCCCCACGGGCACGGTGCCGGGCGGCCGCGTAACGATCACCGGCACGAAGATCACGGCCGAAGCCCCGCACGGCACACCCATCGACGTCAGCGGCCACTGGCTGGTCCCCGGCTTCATCGACCTGCACAACCACGGCGGCGGCGGAGCCTCCTTCTCCGGGACGGCCGAGGACGTCCAGAAGGCCATCCACACCCACCGGCTGCACGGCACGACCACCGTCGTCGCCTCGACCGTCACCGACGAGATGGACGTCCTCGTCAGCCAGGCCGGCCTGCTGAGCGAGCTGGCCGAGCAGGGCGATCTGGCCGGCATCCACTTCGAGGGCCCGTTCATCTCGCCGTGCCGCAAGGGCGCGCACTCCGAGGGGCTGCTGCGCGACCCGGATCCGGCGGAGGTGCGCAAGCTGATCGACGCGGCGCGCGGCCGGGCGAAGATGGTCACGCTGGCGACGGAGCGCCCCGGCGGCCTGGACTCCGTACGGCTGCTGGCCGAGCACGGCGTGATCGCCGCCGTCGGGCACACGGACGCGACGTACGAGCAGACGGTTCAGGCCATCGAGGCCGGAGCCAGCGTCGCCACCCACCTCTTCAATGCGATGCCGTCACTCGGTCACCGCGCCCCCGGCCCGATCGCCGCCCTGCTGGAGGACGAGCGGGTGACGGTCGAGCTGATCAACGACGGCACGCACGTGCATCCCGCCGCACTGGAGCTGGCGTTCCGTCACGCGGGCGCGGCCCGGGTCGCGTTCATCACCGACGCGATGGACGCGGCCGGCTTCGGCGACGGCCGCTATCTGCTCGGCCCGCTGGCGGTCGAGGTCAGCGGGGGTGTGGCCCGGCTGGTGGAGGGCGGCTCGATCGCGGGCTCCACCCTCACCCAGGACCGCGCCTTCCAACGGGCGGTGACCATCGACCGCCTCCCGGTGGAGGACGTGGTCGCGGCCCTGTCCGCCAACCCCGCCCGCCTGCTGGGCATGGACGACCGCGTGGGCTCCCTGGAACCGGGCAAGGACGCCGACCTGGTCCTGCTGGACGAGAACTTCGAGCTCAAGGGCGTGATGCGCAAGGGGGATTGGGTGGTGGATCCCCAACTGGCCTGAAACGTCCGCCCGCACAGGGACGGTGGCTGACCCGAGGACTGGGCCGACCACCGTCCTTTTGGCATGATCAGGCCTCCAGAAACAGTCACCCGCGCTTGCGCCGGTCGAGGGAGGTCGGCCCAGTGATCCTCACCGTCACGCTGAACACCGCTCTCGACATCACCTATCGCGTGCCGTCGCTGCGGCCCCATGCCTCGCACCGGGTGACGGATGTGACGGAACGGCCCGGCGGGAAGGGGCTGAACGTCGCCCGGGTGCTCGCCGCCCTCGGCCACGAGGTGACGGTCACCGGGTTCGCGGGCGGCGCCACCGGCCGGGTCGTGCAGGAACGACTCACCCGCACGGCAGGGGTGGTGGACGCGCTCGTGCCGGTCGCCGGGGCCACCCGCCGCACGGTCGCCGTCGTCGACGCCCGCACCGGGGACACGACCCAGCTCAACGAACCCGGCCCGGTCATCGCACCGGCCGAGTGGTCCGCCTTCCAGGAGGTGTACGAGGGGCTGGTCGTCGACGCGGACGCGGTGGCCCTGTGCGGCAGCCTGCCGCCGGGGGTGCCGGTGGGCGCGTACGCGGGGCTGGTGCGGACGGCGCGGGCCGCGGGGACACCCGTACTGCTGGACGCGAGCGGGGAGCCGCTGCGCCGGGGGATCGCCGCCCGCCCGGACATCGTCAAGCCGAACGCCGACGAACTGGCCGAACTCACCGGCTCGCACGAGCCGTTGCGGGCCGCTCAGGACGCCCGGCGGCGCGGCGCGCAGTCCGTGGTGGCGTCCTTCGGCGCCGAGGGGCTGGTCGCGGCGACCCCGGAGGGCCGCTGGCGCGCCGTCCCGCCCGCCCGGATCCACGGCAACCCGACGGGCGCCGGCGACTCGGCCTCCGCCGGACTGCTGTCCGGCCTGGTCGAACGCCTGCCGTGGCCGGAGCGGTTGGCGCGGGCGGTCGCCCTGTCCGCGGCGACCGTACTGGCCCCGGTGGCGGGCGAGTTCGACCGCGCCGGCTACGAGGAGCTGGTGGGGCGGGTGACGGTGACCGGGGAGGTCACTGCGGCATAGGGTCGCTGCTGTTGGCCTCCCGCCCCCAGGGAAGTTGACCCAAAACCGGTCCCTGCAAGGCTGGAGATCGATAATACGATGATCACTCATTCGCCGCACTGACCAGTGGCGACAGACTCAGATTCGGGGACATCGTGATCCGGACCATCTTGCGCGCGGCTGCCATTCCCAGCGCGCTGGCAGCATCGCTCCTCTTTGCCACCACCCCTGCACAGGCTTCTTCTTCCATAGCGGGTGCGTCTGGCAACACGGCCTGGACTCTCCGTGCGGGCACTTCTACGACTTCAGCAGCAGTGCTGAGGGTCAACGCGTTCGGGCACGGCGCGCCGGACCGTGTCCCCTGCTGGCAAGAAGTGTGCCAAGGCCAGGTCAGGGGTGGGTCGTATCGGTGCACAAGCGGGGGTGCTTCCCACAACACGTGGACTCCCCTCAAGTGGGAGGGCAGGAAGCGTTGGGTCGCAGATCAGTGTGTGGGGTTCGGCCGCATCGGCTGACCTGACGCCCTTCACGACGGTCCGCCGGTCTCTCCGGCGGACCGTTTGGGTTTCCGACCTCTATTCCAGCCAGAGCTGGTCAAGGTTCGCGTTGCACTGATTGCCTTCGTTGCAGGCGATCTCGATGGTGTTGGTGCCCTGGTTCAGATTGACGTTGGCCCAGGTTTTCTGCCAGCCCTGCGCGAAGTCGCCTTTGGGAGATCCAGCGAAGTTCTTCATGTTCAGGGCCTGTGTATTTGCAGTTCCGTTGACCACAAGAGTGGCGTTGGCGTCCACACCAGGGATGCCATATCGCACATACAAGCGGTACGTACCCTTCTTCTCAATGCCGTTGGCAGTCCAGGTGACTTTGGCGCCTACGTGATTGAAGTTCGTGACATAGATCCCGCCGTCGGCCTGCGCCCCCTTGAACTCGGAAGCCGTGGTGACGCCGCCGTCCAGCTTGAGCGCTTTCGCGTCAATCGTCGGGAGCTCCTCCGCGTTCCCTTCACTCGTCGACGACGCGCTGGGCGAGGCGCTCTCGGAGGCGGACGGCGCGGCGGAGGTCTGGCCGCCGGCCTTGTCGTTGTCGCCGGAGCCGGAGTCGCCGTTGGCCATGGCCACCGCGATGCCGATCACGACGGCGGCGACCACAGCGACCGCGCCGATCAGCAGGCCTCTGGTGTTGGGGCCGCGGCCCCGACCGCCGCCGCCCGGCGCCGGCTGCTGCCGCCCGGTGGGGGGCCCGCCGAAGTTCTCGGGCGCCGCGTAGTTCGCGTTCGGCTGGCCGTACGCGCCCTGCTGCTGCGGGACCGCCGGCGGCTGGCCGTACTGCCCGTACTGCGCGGTCTGCTGCTGCGGCTGCTGTCCGTACTTGCGCTCGCCGACCGCGCGCACCCGGCTGACCGAGTTCGGGTAGCCGTAGCCGCCACCGGAGGGCGGCTGCGCGCCGTTGGCCTGGCCGTCGGCGTAGAGGTAGCCGAACGGGTCGTCGTCCTCGGGCGTGCTCGCGCCGTTATTGCCGGGCGTCATCCCTTCGTACTCCTCAACAGGTGCGGGGCTGATGCAATGCAGGGTCAGAATGGCGGTTCAGAAGGGCGAGCCTACCCGCTCTGGCTGCCCCAAACAGGTGACTCGGCTCGCACAGTGCCGCTGACCTGGGACTCATCCCGCCCGTCTGTGCTGTTTGGGACGAGATCGTTTCTCGACGTACATCCGTTCGTCGGCCGACTTCAGCACTTCGTCCGCGGTCATCCCGCAATGCGCCCAGCCGATGCCGAAGCTGGCGCCCACCCGGACGGCCCGGCCCTCGGCGCGGATCGGCTGGATGATCTCGCCCCGCAGCCGGACGGCGAGGTCGGCGGCGTCGGCGCGGCCGAGGCCGTCGGCGAGGATCACGAACTCGTCGCCGCCGAGCCGGGCGACCGTGTCGCCGTCCCGGACCTGGCGGGAGAGTCGGCGGGCGACCTCGATGAGGACCGCGTCGCCCGCGTTGTGCCCGAACCGGTCGTTGATCGACTTGAAGCCGTCGAGGTCGCAGAAGAGGACCGCGAGCCCCTTGGCTCCGTCGTCGACGCCCTCTTCGGGGGCGGCGGTGTGCACATGGTGGTCGTAGCCGTCGAAGGACTCGGACCCGCCGGGCCGGTAGTCGAAGCCGTGGCCGTTGGCGTCGAAGGCGGCGTGGCCGTAGGCCGTGTCCATGGCGTCGACGGCCGCGGGGTGCGTGGACTGCGGGCGCTGACAGAGCCTGGCGGCCAGGCGCGAGCGCAGTTCGGCGGAGTTCGGCAGGCCGGTGAGGGAGTCGTGCGAGGCGCGGTGGGCGAGCTGGAGCTCGCGGCGCTTGCGGTCCTCTATGTCCTCGACGTGGGTGAGGAGGAAGCGGGGCCCGTCGGTCGCGTCGGCGACGACGGAGTTGCGCAGGCTGACCCAGACGTAGGTGCCGTCCCGGCGGCCCAGTCGCAGTTCGGCGCGGCCGCCCTCCGCGGAGGTGCGGAGCAGGGTGCCTATGTCCTCGGGGTGGACGAGGTCGGAGAACGCGTAGCGGCGCATGGCGGAGGCGGGGCGGCCCAGCAGCCGGCAGAGGGCGTCGTTGGTCCGGAGTATCCGCCCGTGCTGGTCGCCGCCCATCTCGGCTATCGCCATGCCGGAGGGCGCGTACTCGAAGGCCTGCCGGAAGCTTTCCTCACTGGCGCGCAGTGCTTGCTGGTCGCGTTCGAGTCTGACCAGTGCCCGCTGCATATTCGCGCGTAGACGGGCGTTGCTGATGGCGATGGCGGCCTGGAACGTGTACATCTGCAGCGCTTCACGGCCCCAAGCGCCGGGCCGTCGGCCGTTGCGCGGCCGGTCCACGGACAGAACGCCGATCAGCTCGCCGCACGCACCTCCGCTGCCCGGGGGCGCGGGGGTGTACATCGGCGCGAAGAGCCGGTCCGAGGGGTGCCACTCGTCCTCGAAGCGCGGCGCGGGCCCGTCGGTGTACCACTGCGGGACGTCGTCGTCGTCGAGGATCCAGCCCTCGCTGTGGGGTATGAAGATCAGGTCGCCCCAGGCCTCGCCCATGCCCAGGCGTCGGTCCCAGGAGTCGCGCGAGCCGACGCGGCCGGTGATGAGCGCCTCGGCGGCCGGATTACCGGAGAAAGCGGCGACCACGAGATCGCCGTCGGGGCGCACGAGATTGACGCACGCCAGTTCGTACCCGAGTGCCTTTACCACGCCGTCGGCGACTGTCTGCAAGGTGTCCGCCAGGCTGCGGGCCGTGTTCATGTCGGCCATGACCTGGTGCAGCTGTCGCAGGGACGCAAGACGGACGTACGGCTCCGACTCGGTCTCCATATGTTTCGCCCTCCCCCCGAGACTTCGCAGCGAATCAAGGGTTGTCTTCGGCGTAACGTCGTTTCTGGTGCTCTGTTGTCGGTGTGTGTCTCCTTGTGACGCCTCCGCCACTGAATCACAGCGCGCTGCTCACTCGGTACACAGGGTCAACAATTAATGCGCCTTGTGACTCAAGTCACAGATGAACGTGAGCATTTGTGGGGAGGTTCGGCGTTTTCCTGTGTGTTTCCTGAACGCGGACAGCAACAGGAAGGCCGGGAATGGGTCCGCGGTCCTACGACCTTACTCGGACGGAGGTCGGGCGAAGGTCCGATGCGGCGGGCGCCGGACGGACACTAGCGTTCCCGACGTGCCCTCAGACGCGCTCGAGACCGTATCCAGGACCGTACCGAAGTCTCCCCCCAGGCATGCTGAGGGGGTGAGCAACGACGAGTTCCGCGCCGCCATGTCCCGGCTCGCCGACGGCGTGGTCCTGGTGACAGCCCGGGAACCCTCCCTGGACCCGGACGACCCCCGCGCACCGGACAGCGAGGACGTCGGCATGACGGCGACGGCCTTCCTCTCGGTCTCCCTGGACCCGCCGCTGGTCCTGGTCAGCCTGCGCGCGGGCTCCCGCATGGACGACCTGCTCGACGAACAGCCCCTGTGGGCGGTGTCGGTGCTCTCCGAGAGCCAGCGGCACATCGCCGGCCGCTTCGCCATGAAAGGCCGCATCAGCGACCGCCTGCTCTTCGAGGACATCCCGTACGTCCGCGGCGAGGTCTCCGGCGCGCCCCAGGTCGGCGGGGCCCTGGCGACCCTCGAATGCCGCACCGAACAACACGTGCCCGCAGGCGACCACACCCTGGTGATCGGCCGCGTGCTGACCGCGTCGGTACCGAGCGCGGAGGGCGGCCCACTGGTCTATTTCCGGGGCCGTTACCGGCAGTTGGGGTGACGCCGGAAATTCCGTGGCTGTCCCGTGGACGGCACACCTAGGGTGCCCGCATGACGCGTTCAACACTTCGCCTGGTGGAAATAACCCCCCGGAATTTCGAGGCCGCGACCGGCATTCGCGTCCGCCCGGACCAGGAGTTCGCGGTCTCACCGGTCATGCAGTCCCTCGCGGAGGCATACGTCCACCCCGCCGGCGTGGCCTGGCCCCGCCTGATCATGGACGACGACCGGCCGGTGGGCTTCCTGATGGCGTTCCTGGACATCGACTGGACGGGGGACGGGGACGGCCGTCTGATCCGCTCCGGGCTGTGGCGGCTGAACATCGCCGCCGGCGAACAAAAACGCGGGTACGGCCGTTTCGCCGTGGAGTCCGTCGCCGCGGAACTGCGCCGCCGGGGAACCAAGGAGATGTACGTGACCTGGCACGAGGGCGCGAACGGTCCGGAGGACTTCTATCTGGGGCTGGGATTCCGGAAGAACGGCGAGAAGAGCGAGGGAGAGACGGTGGGCGTCCTCTCTCTCGACTAGTGCCGCGGCAGGCAACGTTCGCCCCGTCGCGACGCCCGGCACGCACTCTCGCCGCACCGGCCGAAAGCCCAAGTACGTCCAGTACGAGGAC
>NZ_JBFAKW010000007.1:0-40354 GCF_040655955.1 Streptomyces sp. NPDC050263
GTACGTCCAGTACGAGGACTTCCGGCCGGCACACCGAGAGCACGCACCGGACGCCGCTCCTTGACGGGCAAACGTTGCCTGCCGCGGCACTAGGCGCTCCGCTGGAAGTGCTGCGATGTGCCGTCGTTCCGCTGCGGCGCCATCGTGGCTGGTCGCGCAGTTCCCCGCGCCCCTTCAGGGCGCTGCCGAACCGCTCAGCGCCTGGCATCCACGGTGCCGCATGACAGATGTCATGCGGCACCGTGGACGGCCGACACTGCCGCCCACCCGGTCCCCCGGACGACCATTGCCGTCATGACGACGACGACAGCACCGGTGGTCGGGTTCGACCAGGTGACCAAGAGCTTCGGGGACGTACGGGCCGTGGACGGCCTGACCCTGGCCCTGCGCCCGGGGGAGACCGTGGCGCTGCTCGGGCCCAACGGCGCCGGCAAGTCGACCACCCTCGACCTGCTGCTCGGCCTCAAGCGCGCCGACAGCGGCGCCGTCCGCCTCTTCGGCGCCACCCCGCGCGAGGCGATCGTGACCGGGCGGGTCGGCGCGATGCTGCAGAGCGGCGGCCTGATGGACGAGGTGACGGTCGCCGAACTGGTCCGGCTCGCCTGCGCCCTGCACCCGAGGCCGCACCGGCCCGCCGACGTGCTGGCCCGCGCGGGCGTCACCCAGATCGCCGACCGCAAGGTCGAAAAGCTCTCCGGCGGCCAGGCCCAGCGCGTCCGGTTCGCCCTCGCCACGGCCGGCGACAGCGATCTGATCGTCCTGGACGAGCCCACCACCGGCATGGACGTCACCACCCGGCAGGCGTTCTGGGCCACCATGCGCGAGCAGGCCGACCAGGGCCGCACGGTCCTGTTCGCCACCCACTACCTCGAAGAGGCCGACGCGATCGCCGACCGGGTGCTGGTCCTGCACCGTGGCCGGCTGCTGGCCGACGGCACCGCCGCCGAGATCAAGGCGAAGGCGGGCGCGCGCCGCGTCTCCTTCGACCTGGACGTCGACCTGGACGTCGACCGGGACGCCGGCCCGGCGGGCGATCCGGCGGGCGGGATCGACGAGAGCGCCCTGCGCGCCCTGCCGTTCCTCACCACCCTCGACGTGTCCGGCCGCACCGTCCGCATCCAGTCCACCGACGCCGACGCCACCGTCCACGCGCTCTACGGCCTCGGCCTCTACCCCCGCAACCTCGAGGTCGCCGGGCTCGGCCTGGAACAGGCCTTCGTCGCCCTCACCACCGCCGAGGAGGCGAAGTCCAGGTGAACGGCCTGATCAAGCTGGAACTCGTCCGCGCCCTGCGCAACCGCAAGTTCCTGTTCTTCTCGGTGATCTACCCGGCCGTCCTGTTCCTGCTGATCGCGGGCAGCGCCGACAGCACCACGAAGGTCGACGGCACCGGCCTCACCCTCCCCACCTACATGATGGTCTCGATGGCCTCCTTCGGAGCCCTCACCGCCGTCCTGATGGGCAACAGCGAGCGGATAGCCAAGGAGCGCCAGAGCGGCTGGGTGCGGCAGCTGCGCCTGACGACCCTGCCGGGGCGCGGTTACGTCCTGGCGAAGACGGCGAGCGCCGCGGTGGTCAGCCTGCCCTCCATCGTCGTCGTCCTCGCCGTCGCCGCGGCCGTGAAGGACGTCCGGCTGGACGCCTGGCAGTGGCTCGCGCTCACCGGCGCGATCTGGGCCGGCAGCCTCGTCTTCGCGGCCCTCGGCGTGGCGATCGGGTACCTCGCGAACGGGGACGCGGTCCGCCCGATCACGATGATCACCTACTTCGGCCTGTCGATCCTCGGCGGCCTGTGGATGCCGACGACGACCTTCCCGACCTGGCTCCAGGACATCGCCAAGTGGGTGCCGACGCACGCGTACGCTGCCCTGGGGCAGGCGATCGAGCAGAGCCGGGCCCCGCACATGAAGGACATCGTCGTCCTGGCCGTCTACTTCGTCCTGTTCACGGGCGGCGCGGCCTGGCTGTACCGGAAGGACACGCTGAAGGCGTGAGCGGCATGACCGACGACCAGCTGTCCGAGGAGGCCCGGCGGGAGCCGCTGATCCCGATCGGGCAGCCGGCCCGCAAACGGCGCGAACTGTGGCGGCGCAAGCTGCTGTGGATCGGCGTCTGGCTGGTGTTCCTCAGCTCGCCCGTCCACGACCTCGTCTCCGGCGACCACACCACCGGCGGCACGGTGGCCGGCTGGCTGGGCCTGACGGTGTTCGTCGTCCTCTACCTCTCGCTCCTCTTCCGGGACATGGGGGCCACGCCCTACCACCCGAGGCTCATCGGCTCCCTCATCGGCTCCATGGCGGTGCTCGCCACCGCCTTGTCCCTCACCCTCGGCTCCGCCTGGCTCGGCCTGTACTGCTACGTCTCCGTGGCCTGCGGGATGGTGCTCCCGCTGCGGGTGGCGTTCTGGACGATCCCGGCCACGGGCGCCACGCTGCTCCTCGTCGGCCTGCGCACCGACGAGGAGGAGGCGCTCAACCTCCTGCTGCTGGTCCTGCTCATCGGCTTCGCGATGACGGGCGTGAGCCAACTGGTGCGCACGACCATCGAGTTGCGCCAGGCCCGGGCCACGGTCGCCCAGCTCGCCGCCAACGAGGAGCGCCTGCGCCTCGCCAGGGATCTGCACGACCTCCTCGGCCACTCCCTCTCCCTCATCACCCTGAAGAGCGAGCTGGCCGGCCGGATGCTCCCCGAGCACCCCGACAAGGCCGCCCAGCAGGTCGCCGACATCGAACAGGTCAGCCGGCAGGCCCTGGTCGACGTCCGCGAGGCCGTCACCGGCTACCGCCGCCCCCGCCTCGCCCCCGAACTCGCCGGTGCGCGGGTCGCGCTGACGGCGGCCGGCATCACCGCCGCGATCCCCGCCGAACCGGACCTGGACGGCGTCCCCGAGGAGAGCGAGGCCGCCCTCGCCTGGGCCCTGCGCGAGGCGATCACCAACGTCGTACGGCACAGCGCCGCCGACCGCTGCACGGTGGACCTCGTGCGCCGCCAGACCCTCGACGGCCCCGTCCTCGAACTCTCCGTCGACGACGACGGCACCGGCGGCTCCGGGAAGGGCCCCGGCAACGGCCTCAACGGCCTCACCGAGCGCCTGGACAAGGCGGGCGGCACCCTGGAGGCGGGCCGCGACAAGCGAGGCTTCCGGCTGACCGCCCGGGTCCCGGCCGGTTCGACGCCGGACGTAGGATCCCGATCATGAGCGGTGGCATGTCATGAGCGGCGGCACGATCAAGGTTCTGCTGGCCGAGGACCAGTCGATGGTCCGCGAGGCACTGGCGGCCCTGCTCGGCCTGGAGGACGACATCGAGGTCGTCGCCCAGGTGGCCCGCGGCGACGAGGTCCTCGCCGCCGCCCACGCCCACGACGTCGACGTGGCCCTCCTCGACATCGAGATGCCGGGCGCGACGGGCATCGAGGCGGCGGCCCAACTCCACCGGGAACTCCCGCGGTTGAAACTGGTCGTCCTCACCACCTTCGGCCGCCCCGGCTATCTGCGCAGCGCCATGGAAGCCGGCGCCGACGCCTTCCTCGTCAAGGACGCCCCCGCGGCCCAACTCGCGCAGGCCGTCCGCAAGGTCCTCGCGGGCGAGCGGGTCATCGACCCCACGCTCGCCGCCGCGGCCCTCGCCGAGGGCGCCAACCCGCTGACCGACCGCGAACGGGAGGTGCTCCGCGCGGCGGCCGACGGCTCGACCAACGCGGAACTGGCGACGGCCCTGCACCTGTCCCAGGGCACGGTCCGCAACTACCTCTCCACGGCGATCCAGAAACTGGCGGTGCGCAACAGGGCGGAGGCGGTACGGATCGCGAGGGACAAGGGCTGGCTGTGACCGCCCTCGGCGGGCGCGGGCCGGCCGGGCCGCGCGGGCCTCAGTTCAGCATCGCCCGCGCGGCGAACGCCTCTTTCCGCACCCGCTCCGCCGCCGCCTCGTCCACGACCTCCACCAGGTCCGCGTAGTCCTCCATCTCCGCGGCCCCGCCCAGGAAATCGCCCCGCTGCACCAGCAACTGCCCCCGCTCGTACCGCAACCGGGCCGGGTGCGAGGGAATGGTCAGCCCCAACTCGACCGCCCACAGGGCGACATCGGACCGTTCCGGCCGGGCCGCCGCCCACGCCCGGATGTTGTTCAGGATGCGCACGACGACGTCCAACGGCTCGGCCGGCGTCAGCATCGACGCCTCCAACGGCGCGCCCGTGGCCCCCACGACCAGCGACTGCGCGTCCTCGCCCGTCAGCAGCCGCCCCCCGTCGAAGGGGTCGACGAGCACCTGCCGCTCCGGGTCCGAGGGCGGCCCGAACCCCACCACGAAGTGCCCCGGCAACGCGACCCCGTACACCGGTGCCCCGGCCCGCCGCGCCACCTCCACCCACACCACGGACAGCAGGATCGGCAGCCCCCGCCGTCGCCTCAGCACCCGGTGCAGCAGCGACGAATCCAGCCGCTCGTAGTCCGCGGCCGTCCCGCGGAACCCGCACCCCTCGCCGAGCAGGTCCCGCACCGCCTCGGCCCACGCCCGCGGCCCGCCCGACGGCCGGTACGGCAACTGCCCCGCCAGCCGGTCCAGCTCGATCTGAGCGGCGTCCAGCCCGGCCTCGTCCAGCTCGGCATCCGCCTCGGCGCCGATCAGCAGGCACAGCAGCGCCAGATCGGGCCGCTCGGACCGCACCTCCGCACCGAACCGCCGCACCGCCTCGCCGCCCTCGAACCCGCTCACGAAAGCTCCAGCGACGGCTCGCGGTAGTGGTGGTACGCGTGATGCGCGGCGAAGCCCATCCCGGCGTACAGCGCCCGCGCCCCCGCGTTCTCCTCCTCGACCTGCAGCCAGGCCGCCGACGCCCCCTCCGCCAGCGCCCGCCGCGCCAGTGCGGCCATCACGGCCGTGGCGAGCCCCCTGCGCCGCTGCGCCGGATCGACCTCGACGGCGCCGAACCCGGCCCATCGCCCGTCCACGACACACCGTCCGATGGCGGCCGGAGCCGCGCCCGCCGGCCCGGGCACGGAAGCGAACCAGACCGACGGCCCGCTGCTGAGCACTTTCAGGGCCACCTCGTCCACCCCCTTGCGCTGATACCGAGCCAGCCACGCGGCGTCGGCCTCCCGGGCCAGCGCCACGCCCGCAGCCTCAGCCTCCGCCAGGTCGGCGACCGGCGCCGGCGCCCCGACCCACAGCTCGGCCGTCACCTCCCGCACCCACCCGCGCCGCTCCAGCTCCGCGCACAGCCGCTCCTGGGCGCCCTCGGCCCCCGTCGCCGTCTGCACATAGGCGGGCAGCCCCCGCGCGCCGTACCAGCGCCGTACGACGTCCAGGGCCTCGTCGAGCGGGACGCCGGGCTCGCCGAGCGGCAGCACCGAGTTGGCCCGGCGCGTGTACCCGGCGGCGGCCCGCAGCTCCCACCCGCCGAGCCGCTCGCTCTCCACGGGACGCCAGCCCCGCGCGGCGACCCGCGCGAGCTCCTCGTACGTGGCGGCCGGAGCCCGACGGCGGGCCGGCGCGGCCGGCACCACCTTCCCGGCGACCAGCGTGCACTCGTCAATGCGGACGCTCTCGCCGCTCTTCCGTGTGATCGCGAGCACACCGTCGTCCCATGATGTGAGAACACCCACCGTGTCGGTGAATTTCCCTCCGGTGTCTCCAGGGTCGCTCAAGCGGCGCACGGAGACACGTTTGCCCACGTCAGCAATGGTGATACGGACCTCGAGGCGTCCGGCGGCCGAGATTTCCACAGGTCTGTTCACCCCTCCTGTTCGGATCATGCCCAAGAACGGAGATACTAGGGGTGGGCATCGACGACGCCGCGCTCCCGCGCGCCAGGCGGCGGAGCCTGAGGAGGCCCGCCAGCGCCCTATCGAGGAGGAACGACAGCGTGACCTACGTCATCGCGCAGCCTTGTGTCGACGTCAAGGACAAGGCGTGCATCGAGGAGTGCCCGGTCGACTGCATCTACGAGGGCCAGCGGTCCTTGTACATCCACCCGGACGAATGCGTCGACTGCGGCGCCTGTGAGCCGGTCTGCCCGGTCGAGGCGATCTTCTACGAGGACGACACTCCGGAGGAGTGGAAGGACTACTACAAGGCGAACGTCGAGTTCTTCGACGAGCTCGGCTCCCCCGGCGGCGCCAGCAAGCTGGGTCTGATCGAACGCGACCACCCCTTCGTCGCCGCGCTGCCGCCGCAGAACCAGTAAGAGCGGCCCGCACAGACGCGCCGCCTCGGTCCCGTACGGCCTGATCGCCCTTGATCGCCGTACGGGACCGGGGCGTTTGCCGTACGTACGAAAGTGAGCCAGTAACCGTGTCCTCCGTAGTCTCCGACCGCCTCCCCGCCTTCCCCTGGGACAAACTGGAGCCGTACAAGAAGACGGCCGCAGCGCACCCGGACGGCATCGTCGACCTCTCCGTCGGCACCCCGGTCGACCCGGTCCCCGATCTGGTCCAGAAGGCGCTGATCGACGCGGCGGACTCCCCGGGCTACCCGACCGTCTGGGGCACCCCGGCGCTGCGCGACGCGATCACCGGCTGGCTGGAGCGCCGCCTGGGGGCCCGCGAGGTCACCCACCGGCACGTCCTGCCGATCGTCGGCTCCAAGGAACTCGTGGCCTGGCTCCCGACCCAGCTGGGCCTCGGCCCCGGCGACCGGGTCGCCCACCCGCGGCTGGCCTACCCGACGTACGAGGTGGGCGCGCGCCTCGCCCGGGCCGACCACGAGGTCTACGACGACCCGACGGCCCTGGACCCCACGAACCTCAGGCTCCTCTGGCTGAACTCGCCCTCCAACCCGACGGGCAGGGTCCTGTCGAAGGCGGAACTGACCCGGATCGTCGCCTGGGCCCGCGAGCACGGGGTGCTGCTGTTCTCCGACGAGTGCTACCTGGAACTGGGCTGGGAGGCCGACCCGGTCTCGGTCCTGCACCCGGAGGTCAACGGCGGCTCGTACGAGGGCATCGTCTCGGTGCACTCCTTGTCGAAGCGCTCGAACCTTGCGGGCTACCGGGCGGCCTTCCTGGCGGGCGACCCGGCCGTCCTGGGCCCCCTCCTGGAGATCCGCAAGCACGGCGGCATGATGACGTCCGCGCCCACCCAGGCGGCGGTCGTCGCGGCGCTGGGCGACGACGTCCACGTCCGCGAGCAGCGCGAACGCTACGCGGCTCGCCGCACCCTGCTGCGCGGGGCGCTCCTGTCCCACGGCTTCCGCATCGAGCACAGCGAGGCCAGCCTCTACCTCTGGGCCACCCGCGACGAGTCCTGCTGGACGACGGTCGCCCACCTGGCCGACCGAGGCATCCTGGTGGCCCCGGGCGACTTCTACGGCGAGGCCGGCGAGAACTTCGTCCGAGTGGCCCTGACGGCGACGGACGAGCGGGTGGCGGCAGCGGTCGAGCGCCTGGCGCCGTAGTCCCGCAGGGCGGGTGCCGTGGCGCATACGCGGGACGGGGCCCAGGGAACACCCTGGACCCCGTCGTCGGCGTGAGCGCCGCAGGCGTCAGCCGAGCGGCAGGCCCTTCACCGGCAGGGTCTCCGCTCCCGGCAGCCCGCCCTTGGTGAGCGAGTCCGTCGGCAGCCCGCCCTTCGTGGCGGTCGACGCGGTGTCCCCGAGGATGCCCCCGGCGGAGCCCGCCGCCTCGCCGGCCGTCTTCTGCGCCGCGGGCGCCGCCTTCTTCACTGCCTTGCCGCCGGTCTTGCCCGCGGTCGGCACCGCCTGCTTGACGGTCTTGCCGCCGGTCTCACCCGCGAGCCCGGTGACGTGCTGCGTCGCGCCGTCGACCGCGTTGCCGACGCCCGCCGCGTCCAGGGCGGTCAGGCCGCCGAGGCTCGGAGCGGCGGGGAGGCCGGGGGCCGCACCGGCGGAGCCGGCCGCACCGACCCCGGCGGCCGCTCCTGCAGCGACGAGCAGCGCGGCACGGGCGATCCGGCGGGTCAGGGGGAGGGACATGGTGCTCCTTCGACGGGAGAGAACAAGGACTGTCTGTACAGGACTGTCTGTGACTGTCTGTCCGGGCCCGGACGCAGTGACTACCGCTCGAAGCCCGCGAAGGTTGCGCACGGCCGACGTAAAGAGTTGGCAATGCGTCGCATTATCGGCTGTGGGTAAAAGCGGGCAAAAGCGGCCCGGTGTGAAAGTCCGTCAAGCCCCCGAAGCCCTTTGTCGGCAAGGGGCTCCCCGGATGCGAGGGTGACGGCGCGAAAACCTGCGCACCCCGCCGTCCGGACGCCCCGCACATGACCCGCCCGGGTGAAGACCCGTACTGCTGCGCGGTCTACTGCGCGGTGACGATCCGCACGCTGTCGGCGCCGCCGCCCGCCGCCGAGCCGCCGGCGGCCTCCGCGGTGGTCGAACCGGTGGCCCGCCACTGGCTGCCGCTGTTCCCGGAGACCCACACCCGGCCCGCGTAGGAGACCCGCTCGATGCGCAGGGCCGTGGCGTTGGCCACCGCCCAGTGCGCCAGCTGCCAGCCGCGCTCGCTGACACTGCGTCCGCCGGCGGTGGTGTCCTCGGTCACCGGCAGGGTCACGGTCCGCCCGCCGCTCTCGGCGGCCGGCGGGGCCGTGTCCTTGTCGGTGACCGCGTCGGCGACTCGGCCGAAGTCCCGGGCCAGCGCCGCCTGCACCGCGGCCGGGCCCGTGGTCGTCGTCGGGCCCGAGCGGCCGTCGCAGGTCAGCGAGGCCGCCGAGGCCCCGGTCAGCGCGGCGGCCAGCACGGTGGCGTCCGGCTCGTGCTTGGCGTACGCCTCCGGGTAGCCGCTGCGCTGCACGCGCTGCGCGGCGACGGTGAGCGGGAGTTCGGTGTAGTCGTCGACCTTGGCGAGGTGCTCGTAGAAGATGTTCGCCGAGTACGCGGGGTCCGTGACCTGTTTCACGGTGCCCCAGCCCTGTGAGGGCCGCTGCTGGAACAGGCCGAGCGAGTCCCGGTCGCCGTGGGTGAGGTTGCGCAGCCCCGACTCCTGGAGGGCGGTCGCGAGCGCGATGGCGACGGCCCGCTCGGGCATGGCCCGGTCGGTGCCGACGGCGGCGATCGTGGCCGCGTTCACCGCCTGTTCCGGCGTGAACTCGTAACTCTTCCCGGTTCCGTCGCCAGAAACGACTCTGCAGCCCGGATCCCCGGTGCCACCGGCGACGTACTGCACCACGACATAGCCCGCGACGGCGGACAGGACCACGCAGGCCGCCCCGAAACGAAGGAGGCGGCCGCGGCGCTTGGGGGAGGGGGACGGCGTCGGCACGCGTACAAGGTACTGGAGACTACTGAGGAGTAGGAGACCCTTGCGCACAGCGGGGAAGAGCGGTACAGACAACTGGCGCGTTAGGGTCGACGGCATGGCCGACACCCCGCTTGACCTCACACTGGACGCCGCCGCACTCACCGCGTGGCTCGTCGACTTCCGTTCGGAGAGCGGCACCGAGAAGCCGCTCGCGGACGCGATCGAGACCGCCCTGAGCGCGCTGCCCCACCTCACGGTGGATCGCTACGGCAACAACGTGATCGCCCGCACGAACCTGGGGCGCGCGGAGCGCGTGGTCCTCGCCGGCCACATCGACACGGTCCCGATCGCCGACAACGTCCCCTCGCGGCTGGACGAGGACGGGGTGCTCTGGGGCTGCGGCACCTGCGACATGAAGTCGGGGGTGGCGGTCCAGCTGCGCATCGCGGCGACGGTCCCGGAGCCCAACCGCGACCTGACGTTCGTCTTCTACGACAACGAGGAGGTCGCGGCCGACCTCAACGGCCTCAAGCACGTGGCCGAGGCCCGCCCGGACTGGCTGGCGGGCGACTTCGCGGTCCTCCTGGAACCCTCCGACGGCGAGGTCGAGGGCGGCTGCCAGGGCACCCTGCGGGTCCTGCTGAGGACGAAGGGCGAGCGGGCCCACTCGGCGCGCGGCTGGATGGGCTCCAACGCGATCCACGCCGCGGCCCCGATCCTGGCCCGCCTGGCCGCCTATCAGCCCCGCCGTCCGGTCATCGACGGCCTGGAGTACCGGGAGGGCCTCAACGCGGTCGGCATCACGGGCGGGGTGGCCGGCAACGTCATCCCGGACGAGTGCGTCGTCACCGTCAACTTCCGCTACGCGCCGGACCGGAGCGCCGAGGACGCCGTCGCCCACGTCCGCGAGGTCTTCGTCGACTGCGGGGTCGAGGAGTTCGTGGTCGACGACCACAGCCCCGCCGCCCTCCCCGGCCTCTCCCACCCGGCCGCGGCGGCCTTCATCAAGGCGGTGGGCGGCACCCCGATGCCCAAGTACGGCTGGACGGACGTCAGCCGCTTCTCCGCGCTGGGCGTCCCCGCGGTCAACTACGGCCCCGGGAACCCGCACTTGGCGCACAAGCGTGACGAGCGTGTGGAGACGGTCAAGATCCTGGCGGGCGAGGAGCGCCTGAGGACCTGGCTGACGCTCTGAGCGACCTGAGGGGGCGTTCGGCGCGTCGGCGCTTCACGGCGGACACGCCGACGTCCCCCGCACGTAACCGGCGTAGATCTACGCTGAGGTGGAACCACTGCAAGCGGAGGGAGCTCACATGGCTACAGGGAACCCCGAGGGCAAGAAGCAGCCACCGGAGGAACAGCGCCTGGGACCTGTCCTCCGGAGGCGGGGCCAGGTCACGGCGAGCACGACCGACCAGCGCCTGCTGGACGCGGGCGGCCCGTCGGACTGGGTCCACACGGACCCCTGGCGGGTCCTGCGCATCCAGTCGGAGTTCATCGAAGGCTTCGGCACCCTCGCCGAACTCCCCCCGGCCATCAGCGTGTTCGGCTCCGCCCGCACACCGGCCGACTCCCCGGAGTACGAGGCGGGCGTGCGGCTGGGCAGCGCGCTGGTCGACGCCGGCTGGGCCGTGATCACGGGCGGCGGCCCGGGCGCCATGGAGGCGGCCAACAAGGGCGCGTGCGAGGCGGGCGGCATCTCCGTCGGCCTCGGCATCGAGCTGCCCTTCGAGCAGGGCCTCAACCCGTACGTCGACATCGGCCTCAACTTCCGCTACTTCTTCGTCCGGAAGATGATGTTCGTGAAGTACGCGCAGGGCTTCGTGGTCCTGCCCGGCGGCCTCGGCACCCTGGACGAACTCTTCGAGGCGCTCACCCTCGTCCAGACCCAGAAGGTCACGCGCTTCCCGATCGTCCTCTTCGGCACGGAGTACTGGGGCGGCCTGATCGACTGGCTGAAGAACACCCTCATCGCCCAGGGCAAGGCCTCCGACAAGGACCTTCTTCTCTTCCACGTCACGGACGACGTGGAGGAGGCGGTCGCGCTGGTGTCGAAGGAAGCGGGCAGGTAGCTGCACTTCCCGAGGGGGCTTCGCCCCCGGGTGCGGCGGGGGAGAGGAGAACTACGCGAGCCCCCGCCGCGCCACAGCCGGAGCCCGATACCCGGCGATGGAGGCGACCATGTCCAGCACCTGCCGGGTCTCGGCGACCTCATGCACCCGGTACACCTGCGCCCCCAGCCACGCGGACACGGCGGTGGTCGCCAGCGTCCCCACCACCCGCTCCTTCACCGGCCGGTCCAACGTCTCCCCGACGAAGTCCTTGTTGGACAGCGACACCAGCACCGGCCATCCCGTCTCCACCATCTCCCCGAGCCGCCGCGTCGCCTCCAGACTGTGCCGGGTGTTCTTCCCGAAGTCGTGCCCCGGATCGATCATGATCGACTCCCGTGGCACGCCCAGCGCCGCCGCCCGCTCCGCGAGCCCCACGGTCACCCGCAGGATGTCGGCCATGACGTCGTCGTAGGTCACCCGGTGCGGTCGCGTCCGCGGCTCCGCGCCTCCCGCGTGCGTGCACACCAGCCCGACCCGGTAGCGCGCCGCGACCTCCGCCAGCCCCGGATCGACGCCGCCCCACGCGTCGTTCAGCAGATCCGCGCCCGCCTCGCAGACCGCCTCCCCGACCTCGGCCCGCCAGGTGTCCACGCTGATGATCACGTCCGGGAAGCGGCGCCGTACCTCGGCCACGAAGCCGACGGTCCGCCGGGCCTCCTCCTGCGCCGTCACCTCTTCGCCGGGCCCGGCCTTGACCCCGCCGACGTCGATGATGGCCGCGCCCTCCGCCACCGCCTGCTCCACGCGCGCGAGGGCCGGCTCGTCACGGAAGGTCGCCCCCTGGTCGTAGAAGGAGTCCGGGGTCCGGTTCACGATCGCCATGATCACCGGCTCGTGCGCGCCGAATTCCCGCCTGCCCAGCCTGAGCATCCCCTGTGACCTCTCCTAGTACGGCCTGCACATCCACCGCCTGCGACCCTAACTGTCGGACCCGCATGGCACGATCGGACCCACACACACATCCACTCCGAGCACACCGAGCGTGGGGGCCCACCGATGGTTATGTTCTTGTTCCTGGTCATCGCGCTCGCCGTCGTGGTCGCCGCGGTGACACTCGCCGTGGTGGGCGGCGGCGAGGGCACCGGCCCACTGCCGGAGGTCGCCCCCGAGCGGCTGTACGACCCGCTGCCCCCGGACCGCCCGGTCGACCGCGCCGACATCGACCACCTCCGCTTCCCGCTGGCCACCCGCGGCTACCGCATGGCGGACGTGGACGACGCCCTCAACCGCGTCGCCGCCGAACTCGCCGAGCGCGACGCCCGCATCGCCGACCTGGAGTCCGCCCTGTCCGGCGCGCACGCCTCGGCCGTCTCCTTCGAGAAGCCGGCCCCCGAGGACCACCAGTGAGCGACGGCACGGCCCTCCCGGGCGAGGACGGCGCGCTGCGCTGCCCCTGGGCCCTGTCCACGCCGGACTACGTGACCTACCACGACGAGGAGTGGGGCCGCCCGGTCCACGGCGACGACGCGCTCTTCGAACGCCTCAGCCTGGAGGCCTTCCAGTCCGGCCTGTCCTGGATCACGATCCTGCGCCGCCGCCCCGGCTTCCGCACCGCCTTCGCCGACTTCAAGATCGCCTCGGTCGCCGACTTCACCGACGAGGACCGCGAACGCCTCCTCGCCGACGCGGGCATCATCCGCAACCGGGCCAAGATCGACGCCACCCTGGCCAACGCCCGTCTGCTGGCCGACTGGGCCCCGGGCGACCTGGACACCCTGATCTGGTCCCACGCCCCGCAGACGGGGCCGGCCCCGAAGACACTGTCGGACGTCCCTGCCGTCACGACGGAGTCGACGGCCCTCTCCAAGGCCCTGAAGAAGCGTGGCCTGAGGTTCGTGGGCCCGACCACGGCCTACGCCCTGATGCAGGCATGCGGCCTGGTCGACGACCACTTGGAGACGTGCGTGGCCAGGAGCGCCCCGTAGAGGACGGGACCGTATCGATGCGCGGCTCCGCCGCGTGGCGCGACAAGCCACAACGCGCCCGGACCCGCACCCGCACGCGCACCCGCCAGGAGACTCAGTGCCCCGAATACCTGGGCGCTTCCTTGTTGATGAAGGCCTGCACCGCGATCCCGTGGTCCGCGGACGCCCCCGCGCGAGTCTGCAACTCGTCCTCCTTCTCCAGCGTCTCGGAGAGCGAGTGCGAGAGCCCGTAGGCAACGGCCTCCTTGATCGCCGCGTACGCGACGGTCGGCCCCGCGGCCAGGGCACGAGCCACCTTCTCGCCCTCGGCGCGCAACTCCGCGGAGGGGACGACCCGGTTCGCGATCCCCAGCTCGTACGCCTCCTGCGCCTTGATGCTGCGAGGGAACAGCAGCAGATCGGCGGCCCGCCCGGGACCGATCACCCGGGGCAGGGTCCAGGACATCCCGGAGTCGGCGGTCAGCGCGACACCCGCGAACGACGTGTTGAAGGACGCCGTGTCGGCCACGACCCGGTAATCCGCGGCGAGGGCGAAGCCGAATCCCGCGCCCGCGGCGACCCCGTTCACCGCCGCGACCACCGGCTTGGCCGCTTCCGTCAGCGCCCGCACGATCGGGTTGTAGTGCTCCTTGACCGTGCTCATCACGACGTCCGAGCCCTCGGCCAGCAGCCCGATGTGCTCCTTGAGGTCCTGCCCCACGCAGAACGCCCGCTCACCCGCGGCGGTCAGCAGCACGGCCCGTACGGCGTCGTCGGCCGCCGCGGACCCGACCGCCTCCCGGAGGGCGACCTTGGTCGCGATGTTCAGCGCGTTCATCGCCTCGGGGCGGTTCAGCGTGATCGTCGCGAGTCCGTCGCTCACCTCGTAGAGCACGGTGTCGGCCATGGTGTTTCCCCTCCGTGTCGCGGCTCCGACGTACTACTGGTCGGTACGTTCGGTTTACGAGGACAGCATGGCGGAGATCGCCGTCCGCGGACCGGACCCGACGTGTGACCTGCGTCAAAGAATTCTGGGCGGTTTCCGGGCGGGCGAAGTCCGTGCGGCGGCGCAGTATCGCAGTCACATCGCCGAATTGAGTGGTTTTGCTCGCGCGCGTTGCCCAAGCGATGCCGACTGATGTTGGTCATCGGGTCCTGAGATGCGGGATAATGGCTTGGAAGCAATGTGTTCGATGCCGGTGTCGCGTGTCCCACGCTGGACTGCGGCTGCCCTCCACGGGCCGTCGGCTTTGGCGATGAGCTGGTTTCAGGAAGGGGAACGAGCATGGCGGCCATGAAGCCGCGGACGGGTGATGGCCCGCTCGAGGTGACCAAGGAGGGGCGGGGCATCGTCATGCGCGTTCCGCTCGAAGGCGGCGGGCGGCTCGTCGTCGAGCTGACCCCTGACGAGGCCGACGCGCTCGGCGACGCCCTCAAGAAGGTCGTCGGCTGACGCGCAAGCGACCCTGTTCTTTCGACTGCTCCGGCCTCCTTCGGGACGCCGGAGCAGTTGTTTTCTCACGTCTGTCGGGGTTTGCCGCAGCCGGCTAGCTCAAAAGGCCCAAGGCCCGCCCACGGAACCCCCGGCCGCCCGGACCCGACCTGGCGCGCCGCGGCGCTAGCGCTTGACCGCGCAGAGCAGGCCGTCGCCCACCGGGAGCAGCGACGGCACCAGCTCCTGGCTCTCGCGCACCGCCCGCAGCAGCTCCCGGATCCTTATGACCTCCGTGGGCTGCGGCCCCGAATCGACCGTGCGGCCGTTGGCGAAGACGCCCTCGAAGACGACCAGTCCGCCCGGACGCAGCAGGCGCAACGATTCAGCGAGGTACTCCAACAGCTCCAGCCGGTCGCCGTCGCAGAAGACGAGGTCGTAGCCGGCGTCCGCGAGGCGGGGCAGGACGTCCAGCGCGCGGCCCGGGATGAACCGGGCCCGGTTGCTGGCGAAACCGCAGGCGCGGAAGGCCTGCCGGGCGAACTGCTGGTGCTCCGGCTCGGGGTCGACGGTCGTCAGGACGCCGTCGGGGCGCATCCCGTGCAGCAGGTGGATCCCGGAGACGCCGGTTCCGGTACCGATCTCCGCGACCGCCTTCGCGTCCACGGTGGCGGCGAGCATCCGCAGGGCCGCGCCCGTGCTGGGCGACACCGAGCGCAGCCCTGCCTCGCGGGCCCGGTCACGGGCCCAGTGCAGCGCTTCGTCCTCGGCGGCATAGGCGTCGGCGAACGCCCAGCTTGCCTGCCGGTTGCCGGTAATGACCCTCTCCTGTCCCCGTGGTTGCCTGGGCGTGACTGTATCCGTTGCCGCCGGGAACCCGCAGATGGGACCGGGCGTTTGAAGGGGTGGGAACGATGACGGGGGGACACAGTTGGATCACGATGAGGGACCGGGTGTCGAGCAAGTGCTGACGCAGCCGTATGAGCCGTATCAGCCCAGATCAATTTCTCGTAAAACCGCTTATCCGGAGCTAACGGGCGAGGTGGCTATGGTAGGGGCTCCACTGGACACCACCAGAGCCGACAGGGGAGGTGCGGCTGCGCCTGTGGATCGGGGAGGAGTGCTGCGGCGCTTTCTCGGTTCGGCAGGCAGGCCGAAATCCGTGAACGACACCGCTGCTGACCCCAGCCACGCCGCCGGCCTCGCCGACGGCCCAGCCCAGACCGCGACCTTCTCCACCGACGCGGACGGGCAGGCATGGACTCCGCCCACGTGGGAGGAGATCGTCAGCATGCACAGCGGGCGGGTCTACCGGCTCGCCTACCGTCTGACCGGCAACCAGCACGACGCCGAGGATCTCACCCAGGAGGTCTTCGTCCGCGTCTTCCGTTCCCTGTCGACGTACACGCCGGGCACGTTCGAGGGCTGGCTGCACCGCATCACCACCAACCTCTTCCTGGACATGGTCCGCCGCAAGCAGCGCATCCGCTTCGACGCGCTGGGCGACGACGCGGCCGAGCGGCTGCCCAGCAAGGAGCCCAACCCGCAGCAGGTCTTCAACGACGCCCACTTCGACGCGGACGTCCAGCAGGCCCTCGACACCCTCGCGCCCGAGTTCCGCGCCGCGGTCGTCCTCTGTGACATCGAAGGCCTGTCCTACGAGGAGATCGCCGCGACCCTGGGCGTCAAGCTGGGCACGGTCCGCTCGCGCATCCACCGCGGCCGTTCGCAGCTGCGCAAAGCCCTCGCCCACCGCTCGCCCGAGGCACGCGCGGAGCGACGCTCCTTCGTGCCCCGCGTGCCCGCTCTGGGAGGAGGGGGCGCGACCGCGTGAGTGGAACCGGATCCCGAAACGACGCAGCCGAGAGGCTCCTCGCGGAGCAGCATCTCGGCGACCGGCTCTCCGCCCTGGTGGACGGCGAGCTCGGTCACGACACCCGCGAGCGGGTGCTGGCGCATGTGGCGACCTGCCCCAAGTGCAAATCGGAGGTCGACGCGCAGCGCCGGCTGAAGAACGTCTTCGCGGAAGTGGCCCCACCGGCCCCCTCGGAGAGCTTCCTGGCCCGCCTCCAGGGGCTTCCCGGAGGAGGCGACCCCGGCGACGGCGGCAGCCCGCTGGGCGGGGGAGCCTTCGGCGACGGAATCTTCGGCGTGCGCGGAACACGAGGCGGGAACGGGAGAGAGAACGAGCCGTTCGAGTTCGGCTATGTGCCCGCCCGCGACCACGGCTCCGTCCTGTCATCCGCTTCGGACCGGGGTTTCCGCATCCATCCCGTCGGCCGTGGCGGGGACCGCAGCGACGCGGAGCGCTCGCGCAGCATGCGGTTCGCGTTCGTCGCCGCCGGCGCGGTGTCGCTGGCCGCGATCGCCCTGGGCGGCATGACCACCGTCGCCCCGGTCGACACGACCGCGGACGGCCGTGGCGGCTCGGGTTCCGGGAGCAATGTGACGCCGGCCCGCACCCCGGGCACGGGCTCCGCGGCGACGCAGGAGAACCAGCGCCGTCGTGCCGTCGGCCCCCTGCTCTCCCAGGGCGGCCAGCTCGGCGACACCCCGGTCGCCCCGACCGAGGTGTCCGCGCCACTGCTGCCCGGCGTGCCCTCACCGGCCGACGGTCAGGTCGAGCAGGCCCTGCACAGGCTCACCACGCCCATGGTGGCCGGCGCGGCGGTCATGTCCCCGCTGATACGTCCGCTCGGCACGCACTCGCCGATCGCTCTGACCGCGCTCACCGCCTGGACCAACGGGACCGAGGCCACCGCGCCCGGTCTGCTCGCCGCACCCGTCCCCGACGCCACCTCCGCTCCGAGCGACTCGCCTTCCTCGCAGCACACCCGCTGACCCGGGCCCTGCGCCACGCCGCCCCGAACCTGGTTGAATCCTGGGTGGACGGCGTGCCCTGCCCGGAGTCAGCCGGGCCGGGGCCGGGGGCTTGAGCGTGGGGAGAGCATGGACGAGGGGAAGCCCACGAGGGCGAAGTGGTGGAGCCGACCTCGACCGCAGGCATCCACAGAGCCACAGAACCCCGCGACCCCAAGCCCACCACCCCCCGACGACGACTTCGAACTGGCCCGCCCCGCAAACCAGCCCACACTCACCCCCGCTCCAGCGGGCCCGGATGACGGGGCGCCCCAGGCGGACCGGCCGGACCGAGCGGCCCCCGATGACCGGGCGACCCGGGCGGCCCCGGATGACCAGGTGACCTGGATACACCCGGCGAGCCCGGAGACCCCGGAGGATCGCGACACTCTGGGACACCCGGCGAACCGGATAGACCAGGCGGCCCCGGCAGACCTGACGGCCCTGTCGGACCCGGCGGCCCTGTCGGACCCGGCAGACCCGGCGGGCCTGTCGGACCCGGCGGGCCTGGCGGCTCCGGGGGGCCCGGAGGCTCTGGTGAGCGGGGTGGGTCGGGCGGTCTCGGCTGGCCTGGAGGGCTCGGCTGCCCCGGCGGACCCGGCGACTCCCGCAGGCTCGGCGGACCCGGCGGCTCCGGCAGGCTTGGCGGACCCGGCGGCTCCGGCAGGCTTGGCGGACCAGGCGGCTCCGGCAGGCCTGGCGGCCCTGTCGGGCCCGGCGGGCCCGGTGGCCTTCGGCGGCCACGGGGTCGGGCAGTCCGGGGTTCAAGGTGAGGGGGCTTTGGGGGAGGCGGTTGTCGTGGGGGTGGCTTCGGATGGTGGAGGGCGTCCCAAGCCGTTGCACGACCCCGATCCCTACAGCACCCCGCCGTACGGTGAGCCGGGGCCTTGGGCCCCCGCGCCGCCCGTTCAGCACCCGGCGGTCACGCCCGCGCACGGCACCGCGGTGCCCCGACCCGCGCCCCTACCGACGCAGGGCGCGGCCGTTCCGTCGGCCGTTCCGCCCGATGCCGTCCCCGGGCCGCGCGCAGCGACCCCGCAGCAGGCCGATGCCGCCCCGGTACCGCAGCCTTCCGCCCCCGTGCCCGCCGACCCCTGGCAGCGATATGACCCCTGGGCTCCCGTGCCCCTCGGGGGCGCCGGTGGCGTCGTCGGTGGGGCGTTTCAGCAGACCGGGGTCGGGGTGGGCACCGAGGCGGAGCGGCGGGCGCGGGTGCGGAGGAGGCTGGTGGGGGGAGCCTTGGCCCTCGCGCTGGTCTCAGGCGGGCTCGGCGGAGCCGTGGGCACCTATCTGGAGCGCAACGGCGGGCTGAACCCCATACAGCTGCCACAGGCCTCCGCGGAGCCCACCGGGCGGGCCGCGGAGGGCGTGGCCGGGATCGCCGCGCGGGCCCTGCCCAGCGTCGTCACACTGCATGTCAGCGGGAGCCAGGAGTCCGGCACCGGTACCGGCTTCGTGCTCGACTCGCGCGGCTACATCCTCACCAACAACCACGTCGTCGAGCCCGCCGGCGGCGACGGCGAGATATCCGTCGTCTTCAACGGGGGCCAGACCGCCGAGGCCGAGGTCGTCGGCCGGGACAGCGGCTATGACCTCGCCGTGGTGCGGGTGACCGGGGTGAAGGGCCTGCAACCCCTCCGGCTCGGCAACTCCGACAACGTCCGCGTCGGCGACCCGGTCGTCGCCATCGGCGCCCCCTTCGATCTGGAGGGCACCGTCACCTCCGGCATCATCAGCGCCCGGGAACGGCCCGTCGTCGCCGGCGGCGAGAGCGGGGACGGCAGCGACGTGTCGTACGTCGACGCCCTGCAGACCGACGCGCCGATCAATCCCGGCAACTCCGGCGGCCCCCTCCTCGACGCGCAGGGCCAGGTCATCGGCATCAACTCGGCCATCCGCTCCGCCGACGACGGCACCGACTCCGGCAGCGCCCAGGCCGGTTCGATCGGCCTCGGTTTCGCCATCCCGATCAACCAGGGCAAGCGCGTCGCCGAGGAGCTGATCAACAACGGCAAGGCGAGCCACCCGGTCATCGGCATCATCCTCGACCTGGACTACGCCGGTGACGGCGCCCGCGTCGGCGAGGCCGACGGTGACGGAGACGCCCCGGTCACCCCGGGCGGCCCCGGCGACCGGGCCGGCATCCGGGCCGGAGACGTCGTCACGGAGGTCGACGGTCAGCGCGTCCACTCCGGCGAGGAGCTGATCGTCAAGACCCGCGCGCACCGCCCCGGCGACCGCCTGGAGTTGACGATCCAGCGCGACGGCCGGCAACGCACGCTCACGCTGGTCCTGGGCTCGTCCGACGGCTAGGGCCTGTCCGGCCGGACAGGCCTTGGGGCAGCTCTGGGGCCGGTCCGGCCGTGGCGCTGCCAGCCGGCTCCCATCGATTGACAGAAACGTCACAGGTCAGACCGCGAAACGCGGTCCCACAAGGCAAACAACGCGAAAAACCGGCCGCGTACACGCATTCGGGGGCCTCGGGACGGTACCGGTCGGACAGGTGTGACAGGTACCGTGGACCCGGCCCGGACCACGGAAGACCCGCACTTGATCACTCAGGGCCCGAGGGCCGAGGACCGCGGACATCGCGCAAGGAGCTTCAGGTGTTCAATGACATAGGACCGCTCGAGCTGGTGACGATCGCCGTCCTGGCCGTGCTCGTCTTCGGTCCGGACAAGCTCCCGAGGGTCATCCAGGACATGATGCGCACCGTCCGGAAGATCCGTGAGTTCTCGGAAAGCGCCAAGGCGGACATCCGCAGCGAGCTGGGACCGGAGTTCAAGGACTTCGAGTTCGAGGATCTCAACCCCAAGACGTTCATCCGCAAGCAGCTGGACAACGACGAGCTGGGGCTCAAGGAGATCCGCAACGGCTTCGACCTGAAGAAGGAGATGGCCGAGGTCACGGACGCGGTCCACAGCCGCGACACGGACACCGCCTCCTCCGGATCGTCATCGTCCGGCGACGGTCGGATCGACATGACCAAGAAGCCCGAAGAGCCGGGCAAGGACGACCGTCCGCCCTTCGACGCGGACGCCACCTGAGTCACCCGCGCCCCCCGATGTGAGGGGGCGCACGCCCCACGCGCCGGGTGGATTCCCGGCAGCCCGGAGCGGGGTGGCTATGCTGCCTGGTTGTTGTGCGGAGCGGACGAGTACGCCCGAAGGGGGGCGGGCCGGTCGCTTCGTCGAGAACGAGGAGGCGTCCGGGCACATGGAGACGACGAGTCGGGCAGTCGCGCAGACGCCGGACGCGGAGGGCGGACAACAGGCCCCCTCCGCCCGGCGTACGGTCGACGGCTACTTGGAGGCACCCTTCCCCTGGTACGGCCTCGACGAGGCCTTCACAGGGCCCCGCTGGCTGATGCAGGTGGGCACGGCGGCCGACGGGGCCGTCGAGCACGGTTCCGTCGGACACGGTGACGAGCCCTCCGTACGGCACGAGACGGCCGGCGAGGACCGCGGGAAGTTCGCGGTCGTCGTGACCGTCGCCACGAACCCTGTACGGCGCAGCGCCGACGGCACGGGCCTGCTGGACGCCACCTCGGTGTCCTCGGCGGCCTGGCTCGCCGGAGTGGGCCTGCTGTCCTTCACCTGGCCGGGCCAGATGGACCACAGCCTGCGCGACGACTGGCTGGACCAGCAGACCGAGACGGCGTGGGTCCTCGCCGACGACCTCGCGGGACCGGACTGGTCGACGCTGTCCCTGCCGGTCGACGGCGTGCCGACGCCCTTCCACTACCGCGAGTCCGAGTTCGGCTGGGTACTGGCCGGCTCGACCTCGCAAGGGGTGCATCTGGGGGCGTACGGGAGGGGCATGAGCGCGTACGGGCTCGGCTTCGCCATGATCAAGGACATCGCCGAGTACGCCTAGACACGGCGAGTACGCCTGGACACGGCGAAGGGTGCCCTCCCGAGGGTGGGCACCCTGACGGTCGTAGCGCTAGAACTTGTTGCGCGGAGTGATCCCCAGCGACAGTCCCGAGAGGCCGCGCTGACGGCCGCCCAGCTTGCCCGCGATCGCCCGCAGGGCCGCGCCCGCCGGGGAGTCGGGGTCGGACAGGACCACAGGCTTGCCCTCGTCGCCGCCCTCGCGCAGGCGGACGTCGATCGGGATGGAACCGAGCACGGGGACGTTGGCGCCGGTCGTGCGGGTCAGTCCCTCGGCCACCGACTGTCCGCCGCCGGTGCCGAAGACGTCGACCATCTCGCCGCAGTGCGGGCAGGGCAGGCCGGACATGTTCTCGACCACGCCGACGATCTTCTGGTGGGTCTGGACGGCGATGGAGCCCGCCCGCTCGGCGACCTCGGCCGCGGCCTGCTGCGGGGTGGTGACGACCAGGATCTCCGCGTTCGGGACCAGCTGCGCCACCGAGATCGCGATGTCGCCCGTGCCCGGCGGAAGGTCCATCAGCAGCACGTCCAGGTCGCCCCAGTACACGTCGGCCAGGAACTGCTGGAGCGCGCGGTGGAGCATCGGGCCGCGCCAGACGACGGGCGTGTTGCCCGGCGTGAACATGCCGATGGAGATGACCTTCACGCCGTGCGCGGACGGCGGCATGATCATGTTCTCGACCTGGGTCGGAAGGCCGTCGGCGCCCAGCATGCGCGGCACGCTGTGGCCGTAGATGTCGGCGTCGACCACGCCCACCTTCAGGCCGTCGGCCGCCATCGCCGCCGCCAGGTTCACCGTCACCGACGACTTGCCGACGCCGCCCTTGCCGGAGGCGATCGCGTACACGCGGGTCAGCGAGCCCGGCTTGGCGAAGGGGACCTCGCGCTCGGCGGTGCCGCCGCGCAGGGCGGTCGCCAGCTCCTTGCGCTGCTCGTCGCTCATCACGTCGAGCGTGACGTCGACGCGGGTGACGCCGTCCACCCGGGAGACCGCGTCCGTCACGCGCTGCGTGATCGTCTCGCGCATCGGGCAGCCGGAGACCGTCAGGTACACGGTCACCGCGACCGCCCCGTCCGCGCCGATCTCTACCGACTTCACCATCCCGAGTTCGGTGATGGGCCGGTTGATCTCGGGGTCGTTCACCGTCGCCAGTGCCTCGCGCACCGCGTCTTCGCTAGCCATGAGGTCGATGGTACGGCTGTCGGAGGGGGCCCCGGTAAGTCGGTCACCGGTCTTCTACGTCACGTCCCCGAGAACGTTCTGCCGGGAATACGGCATGTTCGCGGTGCCCGTTCCCCCGTTCCTCCAGTTCCTTGACCATGTCCTGGAGCTCCGAGCGGATCCAGTCCCGGGTGGCGACCTCGCCGAGGCCGATGCGCAGCGCGGCGATCTCCCTGGTCAGGTACTCGGTGTCGGCGATGGACCGTTCGTTCTGCTTGCGGTCCTGCTCCAGGTTGACCCGGTCGCGGTCGTCCTGCCGGTTCTGCGCGAGCAGGATCAGCGGGGCCGCGTAGGAGGCCTGGAGGGACAGCATCAGGGTCAGGAAGATGAAGGGGTAGTTGTCGAAGCGCAGGTCGCGCGGGGCGAAGATGTTCCACAGCACCCAGACGATGATGACGACCGTCATCCAGACGATGAACCGCCCGGTGCCCAGGAAGCGCGCGATGCGCTCCGACAGCCGTCCGAACGCCTCCGGGTCCCACTCGGGCAGCAGCGGGCGGCGGCGCGGCCGCGGCTGGTCCAGGCGGGGGCGGTGTCGGCCGGTCGCCGTCGCCCCGACCGGGGTGCGCTCCACGCGGCCGCCGCTCTCGCGCTCAGGAGCCATGGGAACCCGCCCCCTCGACGTCCGTCGTGTCCTCGAGGTGGAACTCGGTCTCCCGCCAGTCCTCCGGCAGCATGTGGTCGAGGACGTCGTCCACGGTCACCGCGCCGAGCAGCGACCCCGCTTCGTCCACCACGGGCGCCGCGACCATGTCGTACGTCGCGAAGAACCCGGCGACGACCGGCAGCGCCGCGTCCGGCGACAGGGCCTGGAGATCGTCGTCGAGCAGCGCGCTGACCAGCGTGTACGGCGGGTCGCGCAGCAGGCGCTGGAAGTGGACCGTGCCCAGGTACTTGCCGGTCGGGGTCTCGTCGGGCGGGCGGCAGACGTAGACCTGGGCGGCGAGCGCGGGGGAGAGGTCCGGGTTGCGGACGCGCGCGAGCGCGTCGGCGACGGTGGCGTCGGGGCGCAGGACGATCGGCTCGGTGGTCATCAGCCCGCCCGCGGTGTGCTCCTCGTAGGCCATCAGCCGCCGCATGTCGGCCGCGTCCGCCGGCTCCATCAGGCTCAGCAGCCGCTCCTTGTCCTTCTCGGGGAGCTCGGAGAGCAGGTCGGCCGCGTCGTCGGGGTCCATCGCCTCCAGGACGTCCGCGGCGCGCTCCTCCTTCAGCTTGCCGAGGATCTCGATCTGGTCGTCCTCCGGCAGCTCTTCGAGGACGTCGGCCAGGCGGTCGTCGTCCAGCGCGGCGGCGACTTCGGCGCGCCGCTTCGGCGACAGGTGGTGCAGGACGTTGGCGAGGTCGGCGGGGCGCAGCTGCTCGAAGGTGGCGAGGAGGCTCTCCGCGCCCTGTCCGTGCTCCTCCAGCGAGAACCCGGTCACCGACGACCATCCCACGGTCAGCGTCTCGCCCTTGGCCCGCCTGAAGGCGCTCGCCTTCTTCCCCTTGCGGACGAAGACCCGGTCGATCTCCCAGTCCCGGCGGGCCGGCAGCTGCCGCACCGACGCGTCGAGGACGTTGACCTCCTCGCCGGTCTCGACGAGCGTGACGCGCCGGTCGAGGAGCTCCCCGAACACCAGCCGCTCGGTGGGCCGCTGCTCGAAGCGCCGGACGTTGACCACGCCGGTGGTGATGACCTGGCCGGACTCGATGCCGGTCACCCGGGTCATGGGCAGGAAGATCCGGCGCCGGGTGGACAGTTCGACGACCAGCCCGAGCACCCGCGGCGGCCGCCGCCCCACGCGCAGCATGACGACCAGATCGCGCACCCGCCCCACCAGGTCGCCGTTCGGATCGAAGACGGGGATGCCGGAGAGATGCGAGACGAAGATCCGCGGGGTGCCCGCTGCCATGACCGCACCTCCGCCCTTGTACCGATTGCCCGCCGTTGCGGGCTTCAGGCTAGCCCGTCCCGATCGGATACGCCCTGGTGGGCGGTCCGGACGGACCGGCTCGGTCCGGGGTCCGCGACCCCGGTACGCTGCCGTACGCCGCTCAGCACACCCCCGCAGAAAGGCAGCCTTCTCTGTGACTGCGATTCCCCAGGGCCGTACTCGCCGGATCCCCTTGGTGAGCGCGATGTGCGCACTGGTCGTGGGCAGTACGGGACTGGCGGGGTGCAGTGAGGATCCGGACGCGGGCACGAACGGGGTGGGCAAGCTGCCGGCCGCGCAGATCCAGTCGAAGACGAAGACGGCCGCGGCCGGCGTGGACGCGGTGCGGCTGTCGGGGAGCGTGGTCACCAGCGGGCACACGTACAAGCTCGACATGAGCCTGAAGGCGGACGGCGGCACCGGGTCGGTCACCGCGGAGGGGGCCACCTTCCATCTGCTGCGGGTCGGCGAGCAGCTGTACCTGAAGGCCGACGCGGCCTTCTGGAACAAGGAGGGCGCCGAGTCCGACGACGGCTCGGACACGGCCGCCGCCGACAAGCTCGACGGCAAGTACGTGAAGGTGCCGACCGGCGACCCCTCGTACAAGAAGTTCAGCGGCTTCACGGACAAGAACCTTCTCCTCGACGGTCTGCTGACGCTGCACGGCTCGCTGGCCACGGACGGCCACCACGAGCAGTCCGGCGTCCGCACGATCCGCATCACCGGCGACGGCGGCTCCGGCGGCAAGCTGGACGTGTCGCTGGAGGGCAAGCCGTATCCGCTGCGCCTGGAACGCGCCGGGGGCGCGGGCACGCTGAGCTTCTCCGCCTGGGGCAAGGACTTCGCCCTGAAGGAACCGGCGAAGGACGAGACGGTGGACTACGGCAAGCAGTTGCCGTCGTCGTAGAGCTGCCGTCGTCGTAGAGTGCCGTCGTCGTGGACCTGCTGTCGGCTACCCGCGTTTGCGCTTCTTCAGCAGCAGCTTCGGCAGTCCGGCCGGGGCCGGCTCACGGGTGGTGGCGGGCGAGGGCACCGGCCGCGCCGCCAGGTCCCCGTCGGGCAGCGGCAGGGTGGCCCCGGTCGGCTCCAGGCGCAGCACCCGGCACTCCCGCGCCCAGCGCTCGGTCATGGCCTCGCCGTCGGGCGCGTTCAGCCGCTTGCCCTTGAGCTCGGCGACGGCCGCCTCCCACGCCTCGGAAGCAGGCTCGAGCTGCACGACCCGCGCCGTCCAGGAGACCAGTCGGCCCCCCTTGTCCTTGCTGCGGACGGTGACCTCGGCCGAGCCGCCGCCGACGAGCCCGGACAGCGGCTGCTCACCGGGTCCGTCGCCGACCAGACAGGCCGCGCCCTCGTGCCACACGTGCCACAGCGCACGCGCGGCCGGTTCGCCGGCGCCCTGGACCCAGACGAGGCCGGACTTCTTGGTGGCCTCCTCGATCAGTGCCTGCGTGACGAGGGCCTGGTCGAGCAGCTCGCTTGTCATGGCGCTCAGCCTATCCAGAGCGCCGTCAGAGCCAGCCGTTGCGCTTCAGCGTGCGGTGGATGCCGAAGCAGAGCGCCACCATGGCCGACATGACCACGGGGTAGCCGAACTTCCAGTGCAGCTCCGGCATGTAGTCGAAGTTCATGCCGTACACCCCGCAGACCATCGTCGGGACGGCGATGATGGCCGCCCAGGACGTGATCTTCCGCATGTCCTCGTTCTGCGCGACGGAGGCCTGCGCCAGGTTGGCCTGGAGGATCGAGTTGAGCAGCTCGTCGAAGCCGACCACCTGCTCCTGGACCCGGGCGAGGTGGTCGGCGACGTCCCGGAAGTACTTCTGGATGTCGGGGTCGATCAGACGCATCGGCCGCTCGCTCAGCAGCTGCATCGGCCGCAGCAGCGGCGACACCGCCCGCTTGAACTCCAGCACCTCACGCTTGAGTTGGTAGATCCGGCCGGCGTCCGTGCCGCGCGGGCTGCCCTTGCGCCCGGGCGAGAACACCTCCGTCTCGACCTCGTCGATGTCGTCCTGCACGGCGTCCGCGACCGCGATGTAGCCGTCGACGACGTGGTCGGCGATGGCGTGCAGCACTGCGGAGGGACCCTTGATCAGCAGCTCGGGGTCGTCCTGGAGGCGGTGGCGCAGCGCGCGCAGCGAGCCCTGGCCGCCGTGCCGGACCGTGATGAAGAAGTCCTTGCCGGTGAAGCACATGACCTCACCGGTCTCGACGACCTCGCTGTTGGCCTCGAGCCGGTCGTGCTCGATGTAGTGGATGGTCTTGAAGACCGTGAACAGGGAGTCGTCGTAGCGCTCCAGCTTGGGCCGCTGGTGCGCCTGCACCGCGTCCTCCACGGCCAGCGGGTGCAGCCCGAACTCGGCGGCGATACCGGCGAATTCGGCCTCGGTCGGCTCGTGCAGACCGATCCACACGAAGCCTCCGTCGCGCCGTACCTGGCGCATGGCCTCCTGCGGGGTCGGCGACTGCGTGCACGCGACGCGCGAGCCGTCCCGGTAGACGGCGCAGTCGACGACGGCCGACGGGGTCGCGGGGTCACGGGTGGTGTCGTACGCGCCGCTGTCCAGGCGCCCGCCCCCCTTGCGCAGGGAGGGGCGGGCGGGGCGGACGACGGCACGGAGGTCGCGGATCATCGACATGGCAGGCTCCTTCGTGACAGGCAACGAAAGGCCGCCGACGACGGGTGGAACTACCCGGAATGGGGACGTCCTGACTGCGGAGGTTTGGCACGTCCACAAAGCGGGGAGCACCGCTCCGTCGCGGTGGCGAGCTTCGCTACTGATTCAGATCAGAGAGATCTGGCAGATCAGACAGATCAGGCAAAAAACGAAACGAAGTGCTCTTCGGCATGAAGATGAGCGCGAGAGGTGGCGACCAGCCGAGGGCCAAGAAGCCGGAGCAGCTGCATCAGCGGCCGGAAGAGCGAGTGGTACTGCACGGGTGACTTCGATCCATGACAGCCCCACCTCCTCCAGCCGGTCCCTCGTAAGGGAGTCTCGTCTGCGTCGAGGCAAGATAGCGACGCTTCTGCGTGCTGCCCCGAACCACCGGGCCAGACTACCAGCCGAGTGAAGTGTCAAGGTGCTGCTTTGCCCTGCGCCGACGAGTTCTATGCTCGCCGCATGGCTGATGTTCTTCCTCTGGTCGAGGCTCGTCTGCGGTCCGCGCTGGGCGAGCCGGACGCCCGCGCCGCGGTCACCTTCCTCGGCACGGACCGCGTCGAGGTGCTGCGTTTCCACGAGGGCGACATCGTCCGCTACGCCACGCTCGGCATGTCCGCGCAGCCGATGAGCGACCCCACGGCGGTGCTCGCGGACCCGGTCAAGGGGCCGCGCGCCGAGCTGGTCCTGTCGGTCCGGCCGGGCGTCGCCGACACCGACAAGGTGCTCCGTCCGCTCGCCGTGCTCGCCGCGTCCCCGCAGGTCGAGGGCTTGGTCGTGGCCCCCGGCGCCTCGCTCGACGTCGGCGAACCGCTGTGGCCCGGCGCTCCGTTCACCTCGGTCCTGGTCGCCGAGCCGGGCGGACTGGTCGAGGATCTCGATCTCGACGAGCCCCTCGACCCGGTCCGCTTCCTGCCGCTGCTCCCCATGACCGCGAACGAGGCCGCCTGGAAGCGGGTGCACGGCGCCCAGGCCCTCCAGGAGCGCTGGCTGACGAACGGGACGGACCTGCGGGAGCCGTCCCGCGGGTCCGTCCCGCTCGACTGACGCTTCGTGAGGAAGGTCACCAACGCTCGGCCGAAGACCTTCAGTTGACGAAGACGGCGACCGAGTCCTCGGCCGCGTGCCTCTCTTCGAGCTCCTCGGTCTCGTGCGTGAGCGTCTCGCGCCGTACGACGACCACGACCGCGCCGAGGACGGCCGTGACCGCCGCGACGACGAACGGGACGTGGACGTCGGTCCATTCCTCGATCCTCGGCGCGAAGAAGGGCGCGGCAGCGGCCGCGAACCACCGCACGAAGTTGTAGCCGGCGCTCGCCACCGGCCGCGGGGCGTCCGAGACGCCGAGCGCCAACTCGGTGTAGACGGTGTTGTTCACGCCGATGAACGCGCCCGACAGGATCGTGCAGACGATCGCCGTGACATGGTCGCCGTAGCCGAGAACGAGCACGTCGACGGCGAGCAGCACCAGCGAGCCGCCGAGCACCTTGAGCGAACCGAACCGCTCCTGGAGCCGCGGTGCCACGACGACCGAGCAGACGGCGAGCAGCACACCCCACGCGAAGAACACCGCCCCCGATGCGTAAGGGGTCGTGTTGAGTACGAACGGGGTGAAGGCCAGCACGGTGAAGAACGTGTAGTTGTAGAAGAAGGCCGAGGCCGCGGCGGAGGCGAGACCGCGGTGCCCGAGCGCCTTGAGCGGGTCGAGGACGGAGATCTTGCGGGCCGGCTTCGGCTGCTCCTTGAGGAACACCGCGATGCACAGGAAGCCGACGGCCATCAGGAACGCGGTGCCGAAGAAGGGGTAGCGCCAGCTGGCGTCGCCGAGCAGCGCGCCCAGCAGCGGCCCGCAGGCCATGCCGAGGCCGAGGGCGGACTCGTACAGCAGGATGGCGGCCGCGCTGCCTCCCGCCCGTCGCCCGCCACCACCCCGGCCGGAATCGCTTCGCGATGCCCCTATTGGATGCGCCGGCCGTCGCCCACACCGCCTTCGGCTGCGCACCCCTCACGAATATAGTTGGCATATACATACGATAAGTTAGATCGTCTAATTAATGCAAGCTACATCTAAATCCTTCCGGTCGATCGGTTTCCGCCCGGACGGGTGATCGTCCTTGACGTGGGCGGGCTCGGGTAGGACCGTGGGGCTCTATGAGGGGCGAACCCAGTTGCCCGAAGTGTGGTGGCCGGGTCAGGGCTCCCGGACTCTTCGCCGATTCCTGGCAGTGTGACGTGCACGGGACGGTGCATCCGCTTCAGCCCGTGATCCCGCCCAGCGTCGAGGCCCTCAGCGTCGTCGTGCACCGCACGCAGGTGCCGTTGTGGATGCCGTGGCCGCTGCCGGTCGGCTGGCTGTTCACGGGTGTGACGTACGCGGGGGACGATCGCAGCGGCGGTCGCGCCACCGTCGTGGCCTGCTCCGGGCCGGGGCCGCTCGGCGGCATGGGCGAGCTGATCCTCGTCGCCGAGGAGCTGGGCGTCGGGCTCGGCGCGCGGTACGCCGGCGTCGACGGGCCGGATCCGGGTCCCTATATGAGCGTCGAGAAACCTCCGCAGGCGAAGGTGCTGGCCGCGGGCCGCCCTGCTCCGCTCTGGCATGTCTCCGCCACTCCGGACGACCGGGCAGTCTTCGCGGGGGAGGCGCGGGGGCTGTGGCTGTGGGCGGTGGTGTGGCCCGAGCAGTCGGGGCTGCTGATGTACGACGAGCTGGTGCTGACGGATCTGCGGGACGCGGGCGCGGAGCTGGAGTTGGTGCCCTGCGGTGCGTTGTCGCCGCGCCTGCTCAAGCCGTAGGGCGTCGTAGGGCTGGGCGACGGGACGCTGTGTGTAGGGGGTGCTCCAGCCTTTCGGGTGTGACACGGGTGGTGTGATGAGCCGTTATGCTGGAGCGTCCGCTTCCGTCCCGTCGCTGTCTGGAGTCTGCTCGTGCGCGTTGACCTGCACTGCCACTCCACCGCCTCCGACGGTACGGACACCCCGGCCGAGCTGGTGCGTAACGCTGCCGCCGCCGGTCTGGACGTCGTCGCGCTGACCGATCACGACACCACCCGTGGGCATGCCGAGGCCGTCGCCGCGCTGCCGCAGGGGCTCACGCTGGTCACCGGCGCCGAGCTGTCCTGCCGGATCGACGGCGTCTCCATGCACATGCTGGCCTACCTGTTCGACCCCGAGGAGCCCGCGCTGCTCGCCGAGCGTGAGCTCGTGCGGGACGACCGGGTGCCCCGGGCGCGCGGGATGGTCGCCCGGCTCAACGAGCTGGGCGTGCCCGTCACCTGGGAGCAGGTCGCGCGGATCGCGGGGGAGGGGTCCGTCGGGCGGCCGCATGTCGCCACCGCCCTGGTCGAGCTGGGCGTCGTGCCGACCGTCAGCGCCGCGTTCACCGAGGAGTGGCTCGCCGACGGCGGCCGGGCCTACGTGGCGAAGCACGAGACCGACCCCTTCGAGGCGATCCGGCTGGTCAAGGGCGCGGGCGGGGTCACCGTCTTCGCGCACCCGGGCGCGAGCAAGCGCGGTCGCACGGTGCCGGAGTCGGCGATCGCCGAGCTGGCCGCGGCCGGTCTCGACGGCATCGAGGTCGACCACATGGACCACGACGCGGAGACGCGGGCGCGGCTGCGCGGGCTGGCCGCCGATCTGGGGCTGCTGGTCACCGGCTCGTCCGACTACCACGGCAGCCGCAAGACGTGCGTGCTCGGCGAGTACACCACCGACCCCGAGGTGTACGGGGAGATCACCCGGCGTGCCACCGGCGCGTTCCCGGTGCCGGGGACCGGCGGAGCCTGAGGCTCACCCCTCCGCCCACGTTCCCTCTCTTCCCCGCAAGGTCTGTGCATCGATGTTCGACGTCGCCGTCTTCGGCTCTCTCTTCCTGACCCTTTTTGTCATCATGGATCCCCCCGGGATCACCCCGATCTTCCTCGCGCTGACCTCCGGGCGTCCCGGCAAGGTGCAGAAGCGGATGGCCTTCCAGGCGGTCTGCGTGGCGGGCGGCGTGATCGCCGTCTTCGGGCTCCTGGGGCACCAGATCCTCGACTACCTGCACGTCTCCGTGCCCGCGCTGATGATCGCGGGCGGACTGCTGCTCCTGCTGATCGCGCTCGACCTGCTCACCGGCAAGACCGACGAGCCGAAGCAGACCAAGGACGTCAACGTGGCGCTCGTCCCGCTGGGCATGCCGCTGCTGGCCGGACCGGGCGCGATCGTCTCCGTCATCCTGGCCGTCCAGAAGGCCGACAGCGTGGCGACGCAGGTGTCGGTCTGGGCGGCGATCCTCGCCATCCATGTCGTGCTGTGGCTGGTGATGCGGTACTCGCTGCTGATCATCCGGGTCATCAAGGACGGCGGTGTGGTCCTGGTGACCCGGCTCGCGGGCATGATGCTCTCCGCGATCGCCGTGCAGCAGATCATCAACGGGGTCACCCAGGTGATCCGCGCGAGCTGACCGGGCGCCCCGTCACATGCAGAGCCCCCTACGGCATCGCCGTAGGGGGCTCTGAAACCTGTATGGGACCGTGTCCCGTGTTACGAGGCCGTGGGGTCGGCCGGACGGATCCACAGCCGCTGCCCGATGGCGGCGGCCTGCTGAACGATCCGGTTGACGGAGGCGGCGTCCACGACGGTGCTGTCCACGGGTGTGCCGTCGACGTCGTCGAGTCGCATGATTTCGAAGCGCATGGCTTCTCCCTTCGTCTGGTCATCCTCCTGAGGAGAACTACTTGGTTACGTAGGGAGTCAACGGGATGCGTGTTACAAACATTCCCTACGCTAAAGAAATTTTTCGAACGGCTAATTACTGACAGGTAAGCCGGTTTGTGGAGACTGAACGGGACCAGTTGTGTTCGCAGCGTGACCACCGGGACAATGGAGGCGATGAACGACGACCTGCCGGACCTCGCCGCCCGCATCGACCGCACGAACGAGCTGCTCCAGCGCATGCTCGCCGAGGTGGCCAAGACGCCCTCGACCCACGCGATCTTCGTCGACGCGGGGTATCTGTACGCGGCCGCGGGGCGCCTGGTGGCAGGTACCGAGGACCGCCGGGCCTTCGACCTCGACGCCGAGGGCCTGATCGAGGCGCTCATCGACCGCGCCCGCTCGATCTTCGCCGACAGCCGACTGCTGCGCGTCTACTGGTACGACGGCGCCCGGCGCCGCATCCACACCTCCGAGCAGCAGTCCATCGCCGAACTGCCGGACGTGAAGGTGCGGTTGGGCAACCTCAACGCCAACAACCAGCAGAAGGGCGTCGATTCGCTCATCCGGACGGACCTGGAGTCACTGGCCCGCCACCGCGCGATCAGCGACGCGGCCCTGCTGGGCGGCGACGAGGACCTGGTCTCGGCGGTGGAGGCCGCGCAGGGGTACGGCGCCCGCGTGCACCTCTGGGGCATCGAGGCGCCGGAAGGCCGCAACCAGGCCGAGCCGCTGCTCTGGGAAGTCGACAGTCAGCGCACCCTCGACCTCGACTTCTTCAAGCCGTACGTCTCCCGGCGCACCGCCGCCGCCTACGAGACGACCGGCGCGAGCCGTCCCACCCGCGAGGCCGTGCGCTTCGTCGGCGCGCAGATCGCGGCGAAGTGGCTGGCGGCGCGGGGCCGGGAGGCCCTCGCCGAGCTGCTGCCGGGCCACCCCTACCTCCCCGGCTCCGTCGACCAGGACCTCCTGGTGGAGGCCGAGGGCATCCTCCAGTACTCCCTGCGCGGCCAGGCGGACCTGAGACGCGCGCTGCGCGACGGCTTCTGGGAGCACGTGCAGACGCAGTACTAAGACGCAGTACTAGGGCCGGTGCCGCTGGCGGGCTCCCGGGTGGTGGTCCCAGAAGTCGGCCAGCCCGTCGGCCGTGAGCAGCGGCTTGTCCAGGTTCGGCGAGTGCTCGGCGCCCGGCACCACCGTCCGGTGCGCACGCAGCTCGACCGCCATGTCGTCGAGGAGGGGCACCGGCCAGGTGTCGTCCCGCGCACCCGACAGGACATGGAGCGGCAGCGGGACGGCGGCGAGCTCCGCGACCCGGTTCGGTTCGACGCACAACTGGCGTCCGACGGCGATGAGTTGGGCGGGCCTGTGGTTCAGCCAGCGCAGTTCGAGCTGTTCCAGCCTGCCGAAGCCGCGGGCCGGACCGCCGACCTCCTCCGGCGGTCCCATCGCCTGCATCGCCGCCCACACCTGCGGCATCGTCATCACCGCGAGCGCGTCGTGCAGCAGCTTCACGCGCTGCTTCTGGGACTCCGAGATCTCCGCCGGGCCCGAGGAGACGAGCGTGAACGAGACGAAGGGCGCGTGGTCCAGGAGGACGGCCGCGCGGGCGACCTGTCCGCCCATGGAGTGCCCGGTGAGGTGCAGGGGCGTGCCGAGGGCAGCCGCCTGCGCGAGCACGTCCCGCGCCAACTCCTGCTGCGCGTAGGGGGATTCGTCGTCGGCCGGTCCGTCGGACTCGTTCTGCCCACGTCCGTCGACGGCGACCGTCCGGTAGCCGCGGGCCGCGAGGGGCTCGTGCAGCCGGTGGAAGTCCTCCTTGCTGCCGGTGAAGCCCGGCAGCAGCAACGCGACCCCCCGCGGCTCGACGCCGGCGGCCACGGGCGAGTCGACGACGGCGAACTCACCGCGATCGGTCCGCAGGGCGTACGAACGGGCGCCGGGGGGCGGCGGGAAGGGAGTCGACCTGGTGGGCTTGGACACGGGGGGAGATTACCCGGCATTCCTTTCTGCGCCCGTAGCCGGGGCGGCCGTCGAGGGAACGCCCGGGAAACGCCGAGGGCCCGGCCCCCGGAAGTCTCCGGGATGCTGTTGGTCAATTCGGGCCTGTGCGTGACGTCGGCCGTCAAGACCCGGTTGTGGTCTTGACGGCCGGCGTTGTCGTATGGGGTGGGTGCGGATGTCGATGCAGCCGAGCGGGTCCGGCGAGGTTCCGGCGGAGACGGTGCGGGTGGCGCGGGCCGCCTTCCCGAGGGGGAGCCTGGCGATCCGGGTCCGGGACGAGCTGGGGCCGATGTTCAGCGACAGGCAGTTCACTGGCCTGTTCCCGGCGCGGGGGAAGCCTGCCCGGTCACCGGGGCGGCTGGCGATGGCGATGGTGCTGGTGCTGCAGTTCGTGGAGGCGCTGACCGACCGGCAGGCGGCGGAGGCGGTGCGGGCTCGTATCGACTGGAAATACGCACTCGGGCTGGAGCTGGCCGATGCCGGCTTCGACTTCTCAGTGCTGTCGGAGTTCCGCGACCGGCTCGTGACAGCCGACGGCGGCCGGGAGGTCCTGGACACGGTCCTGACGGCCGCCCGGCGGCAGGGACCGGTCACCGCCCGGGGCCGGGCACGGACCGACTCCACCCACGTGCTGTCGGCGGTGCGCGAGCTGAACCAGCTGGAACTGGTCGCGGAAACCCTGCGCTCGGCGCTGAACGCCGTGGCTCTGGCCGAGCCGGGCCGGCTGAGCGAGCGGGCCCGGCCGGAGTGGTTCAAGCACTGTGCCACCCGGGCCGAGGACTCCCGCTTCCCCAAGGAGCGGTCTCGCCGGGACCAGACGTATCGGCGGGTCGGCGACGACGGCATGTATCTGCTGCGGAACATCTGGGCCCAGGACGCGCCGCCAGGCTTGCGAGGTCTGTCGGAAGTCGAAGTGCTGCGGCGGGTGTGGGTTCAGTACTTCCACCTGGTCGAAGGTGAAGTGGCCCGCCGGGACCCAAAAGACCGGCCACCGGGCCTGATGCGCCTGGTGACCCCCTATGACCTGGAAGTCCGCACCGGTGGAAAGCGCGACATCGACTGGGACGGATACAAGGTCCACGTCGCTGAGACGTGTGAGGACGACACCCCGCATCCGGTCACGAGCGTGGTGACCGCCCTGGGCAGCGTCTCCGATGACCGGACGGCCGCCCCGGTCCACGCCGAACTCTCCCGGCGGGATCTGCTGCCGGGCGAGCACTGGGTGGATACCGGCTATGGGAACGGTGGCGCCCTGGTCGCGGCCGACCGTGACCACAGGGTCGACCTGCACGGACCGCTGAAAGCGGTGACTGTTCCGCACGCCCGCGGCGATGCCGCCTTCGGCCAGGACGCGTTCACCATCGATTGGGACAACCAGCACGTGACCTGCCCGAACAGTGTTGTCAGCACGCAATGGGCCGAGCGCCGCTCGGAGGAGGGCGTGCCGACCATTCGGGTCCGGTTCTCTCCGGCCGGCTGCGGCGCTTGCCCCCGGCTGCGGGAATGCGTCAACTCCCCCAAGCCCCGGCGCCGGGAGATCAACCTCAGGCCCCGCGACGAATACGAAGTACTTCAGCAGGCACGAAAGCTCCAGGCAACCGACGAGTGGAAGGACCGCTACAAGATCCGTGCCGGTGTCGAGGGCGCCGTCTCCCAAGCGGTCCACGTCTGCGGCCTGCGCAGATCCCGCTACCGCGGCCTGACCAAGACCAGCCTCCCACACCAACTCACCGGCGCCGCCGTCAACCTCATCCGCATCGACGCCTGGCTCACCCACACACCCCGAGCCCGCACACGCACCAGCCCCCTGACAGCACTTCGCCCCACCGCATAGCGGTGGGGCGAAGCAACCAGGCCCGAATAACCAACAGCATCACACAGGTGGACCGGGCCCTCGGGCGTGACCTCAGCTCTCCGACGGCTCCACGGCAGCGGCGGTCTTGCGGGTGGTGCGGCGGCGGGGCGTGGCCGCCTTCGCTTCCGTCTGCGGTTCCTGCGTGGCCTGGGCCGGGATGTCGGCCGTGGTGGCCGTCGTCTCGGTCTTGGCGGCGGTCTTGCGGGTGCGGCGGGGCTTGGCCTCGGTCGCTTCCGCGGTGTCGACCGCCGTCTCGGCGGCGGCAGCCGTCTTGCGGGTGCGACGCGGCTTGGTCACCGCGGCCTCCGCGACCGGCTCTGCTTCCGCTGCCTTGACGGCCGTGGCCGTCGTCTCGGCCTTGGCGGCGGTCTTGCGGGTCCGGCGCGGCTTCGCCTCCGTGCCCTCCGCCGTGTCGACCGCGACCACGGCTTCGGCCGGAGCCGCTGCCTTGCGCGTGCGACGGGGCTTGACCTCGGCCTCGACGGCTTCCGGGGCCTCGGCGACCGCGGCGGCCGACGCTGCCGTCTTCCGGGTGCGGCGCGGCTTGACCTCGGTGGCTTCCGCCGTTTCCACGGCGACCTCCGCCGGGGCGGCCGCCTTGCGGGTGGTGCGGCGACGCGGCTTGGTCTCCGTCGGCTCCGCGCCCTCCGCCGTGTCGACCGCGGCGACGGCTTCGGCCGGGGCCGGGGCGGTGGCGGCGGTCTTGCGGGTGGTGCGGCGGCGGGGCGTGGCCGCCTTCGCTTCCGTCTGCGGTTCCTGCGTGGCCTGGGCCGGGATGTCGGCCGTGGTGGCCGTCGTCTCGGTCTTGGCGGCGGTCTTGCGGGTGCGGCGGGGCTTGGCCTCGGTCGCTTCCGCGGTGTCGACCGCCGTCTCGGCGGCGGCAGCCGTCTTGCGGGTGCGACGCGGTTTGACCGCAGGCTCGACCGTCTCGACGGCTTCGACTGCCGCGGCCTCGACCACGGCTTCGGCCGGAGCCGTCGCCTTGCGGGTGCGGCGACGCGGCTTGACCTCCGCCGCCTCCTCCGTGCCGACGACCGTCTCCGCCGTGGCGACGACGGCTTCGGCGGCCGGCTCCGTCACGGTGATGGCCGGCGCGGCCTCCGCGGTCTTGCGGGTGCGGCGGCGACGCGGCTTCTCCGGCGTGTCGAGGGCGAGGCCCTCCGCCGTCGTGACGGCCGCTTCCGCGGCCTGGACGACCGGCTCGACGACGGGTTCGACGACCGGTTCGACGGCCACCGGGGTGCTCGCCGCGACGGTGGCCTCCTGCGCCGATCCGGCGCGCGTACGGCGGCGACGGCGCGGGGTGCGCGGGCCGGCGGCCTCCTCCGTCACCTGCTCCGGAGCCGTGGTCGCGGCCGGGGCCGAGGTGGCGTCGATGGGTGCGCCGTTGCGCATCCGACGACGTCGGCGGGGCGTACCGGCCGAACGCTCGCGCTCGTCGGAACGCTCACCGGAGCGCTCGTTGGAACGGGACTCGCCCCGGCCGCCCCGGTCACCGCGACCGCCTCGGTCGCGGTCGCCACGACCGCCACGGTCACCGCGACCGCGTGCGCCGCGGCCGCCCGGCTCGCCCAGGTCCTCGAGCACCTCCGCGTCGAGCCCGGCACGGGTGCGCTCCGCGCGCGGCAGGACACCCTTGGTGCCCGCGGGGATGCCGAGCTCCTCGTAGAAGTGCGGCGAGGTGGAGTACGTCTCCGGCGGGTCGCTGAACTCGAGTTCCAGCGCCTTGTTGATGAGCTGCCAGCGCGGGATGTCGTCCCAGTCGACCAGCGTGATCGCGATGCCCTTGGCGCCCGCGCGGCCGGTCCGGCCGATGCGGTGCAGGTACGTCTTCTCGTCCTCGGGGGACTGGTAGTTGATGACGTGCGTGACGCCCTCGACGTCGATGCCGCGAGCGGCGACGTCGGTGCAGACGAGGACGTCGACCTTGCCGTTGCGGAACGCGCGCAGCGCCTGCTCGCGGGCGCCCTGGCCGAGGTCGCCGTGGACCGCGCCGGAGGCGAAGCCGCGCTGCTGGAGCTGGTCGGCCAGGTCGGCCGCGGTGCGCTTGGTACGGCAGAACACCATGACCAGGCCGCGGCCCTCGGCCTGGAGGATGCGCGCCACCATCTCGGGCTTGTCCATGTTGTGCGCGCGGTACACGTGCTGCTTGGTGTTCGCGACGGTCCGGCCCGCGTCGTCCGGGGACGTGGCGTTGATGTGCGTGGGCTGCGACATGTAGCGGCGGGCGAGGCTGATGACCGCGCCCGGCATGGTCGCCGAGAACAGCATGGTCTGGCGCTTCGCCGGAAGCAGGTTGATGATCTTCTCGACGTCGGGCAGGAAGCCCAGGTCGAGCATCTCGTCGGCCTCGTCGAGGACGAGCGACTTGATGTGCCTGAGGTCGAGCTTCTTCTGGCCCGCGAGGTCCAGCAGCCGGCCCGGGGTGCCGACGACGACGTCGACGCCCTTCTTGAGGGCCTCGACCTGGGGCTCGTAGGCCCGGCCGCCGTAGATGGCGAGGACGCGCACGTTGCGCACCTTGCCCGCGGTCAGCAGGTCGTTGGTGACCTGCGTGCACAGCTCACGCGTGGGGACGACGATGAGCGCCTGCGGGGCGTCGGTGAGGGCCTCGGGCTTGGCGCGGCCGGCCTCGACGTCGGCGGGGACGGTCACGCGCTCGAGGAGCGGGAGGCCGAAGCCCAGCGTCTTGCCGGTGCCGGTCTTGGCCTGGCCGATGACGTCCGTGCCCGTGAGGGCCACGGGGAGCGTCATCTCCTGGATGGGGAAGGGACTGATGATGCCGACGGCTTCAAGGGCCTCGGCGGTCTCGGAAAGGATTCCGAGCTCTCGGAACGTCGTAGTCAGGGTGCTGCCTCTTCTGTGTGCGCGGTGCGAGGCGAGCGCGGGGGTCGTTGACGGACCGTGCCGGGGGGACGTCGGCTGCCTTACGAGCCAACCGCTGGGGCAAGCCGTATGGCACGGGACCTCTGCCGACGCTCTAGCGCTCGTACCGCTGAGGGGGTCCCTCCGGGGTTCCGTACGCACCGTGACTGCACAGTGCTTTCCGGACGAGGAGGGCTGTCGGGTCGGAGCCGATCGGGCCACCGACCGGGCATCCTCATACGTGCGGCCCGTCGAATATTCGGCAGGCGCATTACCACCATACCCCGGAATCGTGCACATGCGATGGCCGATTCGGTCACGTTGTGGTTGTCACAGTGCCTGGCGTGGTCCCGTACGTCTTCGTTGTCACACTGATTGACCAGGGACTTCCACCGTGCGGTGAGCGGGCTATTGTGCGCTACATGACGACCTCTGACAAGCCTGAGAACACCGCCACCCCCACCGGGATCGCCACGCAGGACTGGGCGCAGGCCGCCGCCGACCCGCAGTACCGGGCCGCGGTCGTGGATCTGCTGGGTGCGCTGGCGTACGGCGAGCTGGCGGCGTTCGAGCGGCTCGCGGAGGACGCCAAGCTGGCGCCCACGCTGGAGGACAAGGCGGAGCTGGCGAAGATGGCGTCGGCCGAGTTCCACCACTTCGAGCGGCTGCGCGACCGGCTCACGGAGATCGGCGAGGAGCCGACGCGGGCGATGGAGCCGTTCGTCGCCGCGCTCGACGGCTTCCACCGGCAGACGGCCCCGTCCGACTGGCTGGAGGGCCTCGTCAAGGCGTACGTCGGCGACTCGATCGCGAGCGACTTCTACCGCGAGGTCGCGGTGCGCCTCGACAACGACACCCGCGCGCTGGTGCTGGCCGTGCTCGACGACACCGGTCACGCCGGCTTCGCCGTGGACCGGGTGCGCGCCGCGATCGACGCGGACCCGCGGGTCGGCGGACGGCTCGCGCTGTGGGCGCGGCGGCTGATGGGCGAGGCGCTGTCGCAGTCCCAGCGGGTGGTCGCGGACCGCGACGCGCTGTCGACGATGCTCGTGGGCGGCGTCGCGGACGGCTTCGACCTCGCCGAGGTGGGCCGGATGTTCTCCCGGATCACCGAGGCGCACACCAAGCGGATGGCCGCGCTCGGGCTCGCGGCGTAACGCGGACGGTCCGACGCCGGCGGTCCAGGACGGACGGTCCGGGGCGGACGGTCCAGGGCGGACAGTCCAGGGCCGGCGGGGCGCTGCGGCTACGCCGGGACCGATCGTCGCCGGAGTCTGCCGGCCGGGCGCAGCAGCAAGGAGAGCGAGGCGGCGGAGACGATCGCCGCGCCGAGGAGGCTTGGCAGGGCGGTGCCGGGGCCCAGCGCGCTGTGGGTGACGAAGTCACCGAACAGGGCTCCGGCGACGCCCGTCGCGAAGACGAGGGAGCGGACCGGCAGGCGGTGGGAGAGGCGGCGCACCGCCACCCATGCGAGCACGAGACCCAGCACAGCGGAGCCGAGCGCTTCCAAGATCATGTGGTCCCTCCCAGACGGCGGGGCTGTGCACTGAGGTCGTAGCCCGTCATTACCCGTGACCTGCGGAATGCAATCCTCCTCTGTGGTCGAGTTGTGCTCCATCTGTGGAGAACACGCTGACAGCGAAATCGACGGCCGAAGAGGGTCGGGGGAAACGGAGAGGGGCCCGGGGCGCGAAACAAAGCCCGGCCCCGAAGCCGTAATAGCCCAGTGCGCGCCCAAA